>JANPNY010000733.1:0-8893 GCA_031427745.1 Chitinophagaceae bacterium
AAACGTGTATGGATATCAGAAAAATCTTTCCCGGTTTGGGATCTGCTGTACTTCGGGTTGCCAAACCATGCCTTAAATGGAAAGGCGAAACCCATTTTCGGCCGGTTCCAGATTATTTCCGGCAGGTTATCTTTATAAGCATCAATGAGCAATTGCTTCCCTAATTTGCCTCTGTATTTTACCTGGGAACTTATTTGCAGGGAAAGTTGTACAAATTCTTTGTCTAAAAAGGGAACCCTCATTTCAATGCCATGTGCCATACTCATGATATCTGTATCTCTGAGTAATTGATTCTGCATATACAAATTTGTTTCGAGCCAGCTGGCCTGGTTGGGCGGTGTTAAATAATCAATATTGGGTACAATGGGCTGCGATTGTAATATACTCCACACTTCGGCTTCATCCATATTTAAGTGACGGGCTATTTCTACAGGAATAAACTGCCCCCTTAAAAAGAGATAGCGGCCGATAGCTCCTTCAATACTTAAATAAGCCAGTCGATTTAGTAGCCTTGAATTTGAGAACCGGCCCGCCCATAATACCTTATTGGGCAATTGCTGCAACAGCAGCGCTTTACCAATTCTATTGAAAGACGGGTAACCGCCGTACAACTCATCGCCTCCAATGCCCGACAGTACAGCCTTTAAGCCGCTTTCTTTGGCATATTTACTGATAAACCAACTGTTAATACCATCGCAACAGGGCAAATCCATCGCCTGTATTATTGATGGCAAATGTGTATGAAAATCTTCTTCTTTTAATAAAAACTGGTGGTGGTTGCAGGATAATTGCTTAATCAATACGTCCTGGTATTTTTTTTCAGAAAACTCCTTGCTCTCCAGGTAAATAGAAACTGCATTCAGTTGCTGTTGGTGTTTATCTGCCAACAGGGTTATAATGCTGGAATCGAGCCCTCCGCTCAAAAAAACACCGATGGGCGCATCTGAAATTAAATGTCTTTGAACAGCTTTTTCCAGTTGCTCCTTAACCAGTTCAATGGCGACGGAGCGGTCATTAATTTTTTCAATATAACTATACCTGAAAAAGTTAGTGATTTTTACAGCCGCAGTTGAAATATTATATGTTAGGTAGCAGCCTTTCTCGAGCGGTTTTACCTGTTGTAAAGTAGTTACCGTTTCGGGCAAATGACCATAGGCCATAAAATAGACCTGCCAGTGTTTATTTTCTTCCAGCAGGTAGGGGATTTTTTTAAAGGCCCTTACTTCTGAGGCAAATGCAAGCCCTTCGTTGGTGATGGCATAATACAAAGGCTTTATGCCGGATGGGTCCCTGGCGAGCGTAACCATACTTGTTTTTGTATCGAGTATTGCCAGTGCAAACATCCCGTTAAATTGTTGAAACGCAGCGGTACCCCAGGCTGCGAATGCTGCAATTACTACCTCTGTGTCACTTTGGGTTGTAAATTGAAATCCTGCCTGTTGAAGCTGATTTTTAATTTCGGCATAATTATACAATTCACCGTTGTAGCTGATTATATACCTGCCCTGTGGATAGCTCATTGGCTGGTGTCCACCACTGCTAACATCGATAATCGACAACCGTCGATGTCCGATGCTGGTATGTTCAGTCTCGTTAGTGTAAATACCTTCATCATCCGGCCCGCCATGTTTTAATACGGTACACATATCTTTTACCATGTGCTGCCGTTCGGCCTCTGTTAGTGATTTATTTACAATGCCTGCAATTCTGCACATAAAGATTTAGGATATTGGTTGTGGATTTTTATAACCAGGTGAGTGCAATTGCTGTAAAACTTAACGCTGATTTTCTTGGTACTTCGATTCAAGTTTCGTCTGAAATATAGAGAATGACTTATTGACGATTGTTTATTGCGCCAATTCCAGGTTTTTTTTATTAAATTGGGCAAAAAGATAAACACCCATACTTTCAATTCTAACTTTTGCTTTATTTCCCATTACTTCTACCAGCAGGCCCTGGTAATTCATCATGATGCCTTGTTTAACCCTTACCCTGGCATTCACTTTAAACTGATCAATTTCAGAAACGGTAACTTCCCCAAATTCATTTAAAAATTTACGAATGGTGTCAATATCTTCATCCCGAACGATGGCTGGTTTGCCTAACCAGTAAACAAAATTTAGAATTCCTGATACATTTTTTAATTCAAATTTGTCCTTGTCTTCCACCCTCACAAATACATACGATTTAAAAATGGGTTCCATCACCACTTTCTTTCGGTCACTCCACTGCTTTACAACTTTGTTTAAAGGACAGTAATTTTCAACACCCTTTTCATCCAATAGCTTAGCAACTTTTTTCTCCCAGCGGGGCTTTGTGTACACCGCATACCAGTTTAGTTTATCACCCAAATTCATATAGCTTCGCTAGCCCTCAGTCACATGCAATTGTAACCAAAGTGTACATTTTTTAATTGTGTTTTCCGGATTTAAAGTCCGGTATTATTTTAATCGGGCCACCATTTCCTGCGGCAACTGTCCAATATGCTTAAACAAAATCTTCCTGTTAATGTCGGTTGTTGTAAAGCAAAAACGGTAATAGGATAAGCCAATAAAAAAGATGAGCTTAATTGACCTTAGAAAAGGATGACAAAAGACAATTAACCTAATCTCTTATTCCCTGATACTCTTCTTAAACCTACGCCAGATGCGCTTAAAATCTATTAAAACCGGCGTACTGTCATCAATAGCATAGCCGTATCCGTAACCGTATCCATATCCATAACCATATCCATAACCATATCCATATCCAGCATTAAAGTTGCCGAATGAGATACCCCGCTTTTTTAGTCCGTTAAATACAAGGCACATGTTGTTAAACTTTTTGTTAACATACAATTCATTGATCATCCGGATAAATATTTTGGGTGTCTTATCATGTCTGACCACATAAAGCGTCACGTCACAGAAGTCTTTTAACAACTGTGCATCGGTTACCGGGCCGATGGGTGCGGTGTCAATCACTACATAATCAAACTCAGCTTTTATTCTTGCAATCATATCTACAAATGCCTGTTTGCCTATTAATTCAGTTGGGTTGGGGGGAATAGCCCCTGCGGAAATAATGAACAGGTTGGGTATGGTAGTTTCTTTTACGATCTCTTCAAAATGAGCCTTCCCGGCAACAAAGTTAGAAATACCCGGGTCTCGCTGCACATTCATCAATTTACTCAGTTTGGGTTTACGTAAATCCATTTCTACCAATGCAACTTTTTTTCCTGTAAGACAAAAACTGATAGCCAGGTTGATGGCAATAAAACTTTTTCCTTCACTGGATACACTGGACGTAACCATTAAAGTTTTATATTCATCTGTAAGCCCCATATAAGCAAGGTTGGTACGCAACGAACGAAACTGTTCTGCAATAACAGTTCTTTTACCTTCGCCAATTACAATGGGCGTATTTGTTTTTGCTTGTACAATTTCTCCTACAAAAGGTATTTTGGTTTTTTCCTCAATATCATCTCTAAAAAGCACCTTACTTTTAAATTGTTCTTTCATTAATACCAGGAAAACCGCTGAAAGTAATCCGACTATAAATCCGGTTAAATAAAAGTCTTTGGGTACAGGCCTGATGGGGCCATAAGAACTAGCCTGCTCAAGTACCCTTAAATCGGATGAGGTTGAAGCAGAAGAAAGTGCCGTCTCCTCCCGCTTTTGCAGCAGGAAAGAATAAATATTATTTTTAATAGCCTGTTGCCTGCTAATGGCCAGTAAACCCCGCTCTTTTTGGGGGATCATTTTTAACAGGGTGCTATTGGCTCCCAACTCCCTTAGGATATCCTTTTTAATGGTAAGCAGGTTATTTTTTATGTTACCTAAATTTTCGAGAATATCAGTTCGTAATCTTTCTACCTTTTCAACTGCAAACAAAACAGATTCGCTTTTTTCGCCGGCTGTTGTAATGCTTTTTTGTAATTCAAACTCTGCTGAGTACAACTGTGAGAGTAACCCGGCTAAAGTAGGATCTGTTACCAGTGAGAGAGATGGCACGGTACCAGGCTTATTGCCTTTTTTTAAAACATAACTTCGTATTTCATTCAGTAACTCAAGCTGCAGGTCAATTTCACCAGACTTTACATCAAGCGATTGTACTTTTTGAAAATACATTTCGCCTTGCGATCCCAAACCATAAACAGCCTCCTGGCTTTTGTAGGATTCAATATTTCTCTCCACACTATCCAATTGGTTGATAACATATTTAAGCCGGTCGTCTATAAAATTCAACGTGCGTTTGGCTATTTGGTTTTTATCGTCAATGCCCTCAGAATTATACAGCGAAAATAATTGGGTTAAAATATCCCTGGCCTTACGAGGCTCCGGACTCTCCAGTTTTACATCCAGTACTGTAGATACATTGGACAAAGGGCTTGCTCTCAGCGAACCGATTATTTCACCAGCTGCCGCATCAACAGGCCTGAGTTTTACAAAGAAATTTTTTCCAACTGCAGATGTATTGTACCTGCTATTCATTACTAACCGATAAGGAACATTGTCTAGTATTACCGTAGATTCAAAAGCAATTTGTTGGTTATTAATATTTACAGTACGGTTCTTCCAATCTACCTTAAAATAATATTGTGCATAATTGTAAATACTGTCTTTATCCAACGCAACAAAACGAATGGGAGAATTGGTACTATAAAGTTCCTCGGTTTTTACCTTACCTTCATTGTAAACCGTGGCATACAAATCCAGTGAATCCACTACCTGCTGCATCAAGCCGGAGGACCTTAAAACAAGGATTTCATTATCAACAATTTTCTTTTCGCTGAATATATTTAAGGCATCCAATACTTTGGAATCACCACCGCCTTTGTTAGGATCTTTTAATAAGACCTTGGCAGTTGCAATATAAATTGGCACCTGCGATTTCAGGTACACATAGGCCACACTCATGGCTATCGGAATGGTAAGCGCAAACAGCGGCCAAAAGGGCAGGTACTTCTGAAGCACCTGCACAAATATATTGGTCTCTTGTTTTTCTTTAAAAAATTCCTGTTCGTTCATAAATATGGTAGAATGCTATTTCCTAAAAAAAGTCTGGTAGATGATAAGTGAAATTGATAAGAACTGTAAAATAAAGGCTGAAGTTTGCAGATATTGAGTTCGTCGTTGCTCCTCTTTTACTATTTTTTTATTCGGACTTATCACCACTACATCATTCGGTTGCAGGTAATAATAGGGAGAGGTAAAAATAGAATTGTCTTCGAGGTTTACATGCCTGAAATCTTTTGAATTTTCCTGCTCCCTGATAATCATAACATTGGTGAGTTGAGAAGTTTTTAATGCATTGCCACTTTTTGCCATTACATCGATGATGGATATTTTTTCATCAGGTATTGGTAACACCTGCGAATTGCCGATTTCGCCAATAACGGTGAGGTGATGATTGGTAAAACTTACAGCAACAATTGGATCTTTAAGAAAGGGTAATAAATCCCTTTCCAGTTGAATCTTTAGCTCAGCCCTTGTTAATCCGGCCACTTTTATTTTGCCTAACTTATGTACATAAATTTCTCCGGCATCATTTACCGTTAAGCCGGGCAAAGTGCCTTCTGCTCCTGATGTACCGGTAGTTAAACTGGAAGCATATAGCGCATCCTCCTCTTTATTTAAGCTGGATATAGCGATTGCAAGACCATCGCCACTTTTGATTTTTAGTGGCAAAACAGTTTGTTTGGTACCATTTATAGTAGTATCACGGCTGATGTTATAAAAATAATTGGAAGGCCTGGTAACATTACAGGAAGTAGCTGCAATAACAACCAGGAAAAAAAGAAGACCTGCAAGCCAAAGGTTCAATCGCTGCCTGTGTTTTTTTAAAAGCTGTGTCATTTTTTTAAGAAGTAAGCAGGATTGGATATTTGATTAAATAGTATTAAGAAGAAATTCGAAAAAAACGCATAACCGTTATAAAATTGCTGCCTTTCAGTATCCTTTAACGTGCCTGTTTAAAATTCATAGACACAATTATCAATGTTTTATTAACAACAGTTTTGACGGTGTATTTACATTTTGCCGCCTACAAACAACGCGGTATTTTTTTTTCTATTTCCCATCGCCTTTTTTAACCCATATCCTACGCCGGCAGCAATTAACAAAACTACTCCATCGTCAATTGGAACCTGCGCATCGGGATCTTCGCCGGGATCACCTAGCTGGGCATAGCCCCAAACGGGTACTACACTTAATAAAACAAACAAAACTGTGGCAATAAATACGGAGCCGGTAATATATTTCATCGATACAATATTTTAAAAAGCTGATTTTACCCACGCAAATTTAGGGTAGTTTTCTTTAATTGGATCATATCCGCAGGTAAATTCAACCAGCATTATTGTGACTACTTTAATTAAGGTCTGCCCAAGCATTCCTTCATCAAGTGATTTAAATAATTCAAATCAATAACGAGGGTAGAAATCGTCTTTAGAAACTGTAGTAATGATTAAAGTGTAAGAGTTGGGTGTTTCACTGTAGGATGTCACAAGATCCCGATGTTATTTATTGGGTAACATACCGGTAAATTAATTGAATAACAATGATGCTGGTGTTCACTGTTAGTTGTGCAATAAATCAATTAATAATACTTAGGTAATATGCTGACGTTTGTTCCTATCCGGTCGGATCATAACTTTGCCCCCTACCTATTGGCATTCACTATTTGTTTCGTAGATTGCCATCCGTTTTTAAATTCATTTTAAAATAAATAATTCCATGAGAAAAATTTATCTCCTTAACCTGTTTTTATTCATTTTTTGTTTTCAATCATTTGCCCAGCAGGCTTTTACAAAAGGCAACCTGGTGGTGTACAAAGTAGGCAAGAGCACTGCTGATTCGCTTTCCAACGCTGGCTTTCCGGTAAGCCTGGATGAATACAGTACCAGTGGAACATTTGTAAGAAATCATCCAATGCCTGTAACCGTGTCTGGCCCCAACAGGCGAATCATCAGTTCTGGAAGTTCATCAACCGAAGGAATGATGTCGAGGTCGGAAGACAAGAAATTTTTAATTGTAACAGGATATGATACTATACCTGACCCTGCCAGGAGTTCAATTTCATCGAGTACATCGGCCAATGTAAACCGGGTGGTGGGTGTTATTGGTGCAGATGGTAGTATAGATGCTACAACTGCTCTTACTGAATCTTATAGCGGCAACAGTTTAAGAAGTGCAGCCAGTACGAACGGTACGGATATCTGGCTGGCAGGTATCGGCAGCACAGGCACAGCAGGAGTGCGGTACACAACTAAAGGCTCAACCACTTCTACCCAGTTAAGCACTTCAGTTACCAATATACGAGTGGTAAATATTTTTAACGGGCAGCTATATTGCACTACGGGTAGCGGCGCATTTAAGTCAATTTCAGCAGTTGGTACAGGCCTTCCTACTACGGCGGGACAAACAATTGCGGTTTTGCCTGGTATGCCCAACCTGGCTGCAAGTACAGAAGATCCCAATACATTTTCTATTAGGCCAGGAGCGGGTGATACCGCCTACATTGCAGACAGCAGGGCAAAAAACAGGAATGGTGGTGTACAAAAATGGGCCTACAATGGTAGTACCTGGGCTTTATTGTATACCCTTGATTCCGGTTTAACATCCGGCATAAGAAGCATTGTGGTAGACTGGAGTACGCCAAGGGCTACAATTTATGGCACTAATAACGATTCTTACATGAAAGACATGCCGGGAAATAAAATAGTTGCGGTCACCGATAACGATTCAACATCCGAATTTACCGCTCTCGCTACAGCGGATGTTAATTTTATGTTCCGGGGTATTGCACTTGCACCGGAAGCCGCTGCATCTACCACTGTTTATACATTTACAGGCAACGGCAACTGGAATGTAGCAGCAAATTGGAGCAACAACACGATACCTCCCGCTGTATTACCTGCATTTAGCGAAATCTTTATTGATCCAATTGCAAATGGTCAATGTGTGCTGAATATCTCTCAAACTATTTCCAAGGATGCAATCATTACTGTAAAAACAGGCAAAAAAATGATTGTGCCGGGAGCATTGACAATTCAATAATTATTTTAACCCTTTTTATAAAATCCCAAATGTTAAAAAAAGCTTTGATCAAAACATATCATTAGCCAATTGGTTAAGCGTACGACTTTAAAGATTTATTTTAATTATTATTTCAACTTTTAAATTTCTATTTATGAAAAAATTATTAGCAGCAACAGTAATGGCTTCCTTACTTTTTGCATCAATTACAAGTTGTGCCCAGGACAAAAAAGAAGATAAGAGTAAAAGACCTAGTCCGCCGGCATTAGCAACAGCTACCCTGGCTTCAGGTGCGAAGGTTACAATAGACTACAGCCAGCCTTCAATAAAAGGCAGAACCATTGGCAAAGACATAGAACCAAAAAACGGGGAAGTATGGAGAACTGGTGCCAACGAAGCAACGGTGTTTGAAACATCTAAACCCATAAAAGTTAATGGACAGGCTTTACCAGCAGGCAAATATGGCTTGTTTACTTTAGTGAATGACGGCACATGGACAATAATTTTTAATAAAACATGGAATCAATGGGGTGCATATGACTACAAAAAAGCAGATGACGCTTTAAGGATAACAGCCAAGGCAACTAAAGCCGCAACTTTTGCAGAAAAAATGACCTTTGTTATTGGAAAAGATGGTACAACACAATTATTGTGGGGCGACAATAACGTTCAATTTAAATTGGATTAAACGTTCCAGAAAGTATCCGATTAATTTTTTGATACGTATAAAAAAGCCAGCAGGAACGTGAATCATACCTGCTGGCTTTTTCGTGTTCAAAATTTTATTGGCTGGGACTTGTTTTAAGACTTTCACCAGGTATTACGCTAGTAATATCTGTAAGTTGAGAATTTGAAAGAATATTTAGTCGTCCCTA
>JANPNY010000734.1:0-2636 GCA_031427745.1 Chitinophagaceae bacterium
GAATGGTTGGCTGAAGATTGAATTGCATGCTTAAATTTTTTTGAGGAGTAAAAGTAGGTAAGAATGGATAAAGGAGAAAGTTGTTCAAATAAAAGTAAATTACCTGTTCAATCGTTTAAGCAGCTCAAGCATCCGGCGATTAATTAAAATATTAGCTTATGTCAATGATAAATAAAAGTGATATAGCTATTTTTGGATATAAAAATAACAATCATGCAAACGATATTAGGATCCGGCGGGGCTATCGGTTCACCACTGGCAAAGGAATTAATGAAGTACACGGACAAGGTTCGCCTGGTGGCAAGAAATCCTCAACAGGTAAATGATACTGATGAACTTTTTAAGGCCGATCTTACCAATGCAGCAGATGTATTAAATGCAGTGAAAGGATCTGATGTTGTTTATTTGTGTGTTGGCCTTACATACAAGTTAAAAGTATGGAAGCTGCAATGGCCCGTCATCATGAAAAATGTTATTGAAGCCTGCAAACAGCACAAAGCCAAATTAGTTTTTGTTGATAATGTGTACATGTATTCGCAGGATGCAATCCCTCACATGACAGAAGAATCGCCGCTGGATCCTCCCAGCCAAAAAGGAAAAATCCGTTTGCAGATTGCACAAATGCTGATGGAAGAAGTAGCAAAAGGAACCCTAACTGCATTAATTGCAAGAAGCGCCGATTTTTATGGACCCGAGGTAAAAACGAGTGCATTAAAAATAAGCGTTTTTGATAATTTTCAGAAAGGTAAAAAAGCCATGTGGCTTTCTGAAGCTACCAAAATCCACTCATTTACCTACACCCCCGATACTGCAAAAGCCACAGCCCTGCTGGGAAATACAGCCGATGCCTATGGGCAGGTTTGGCATCTGCCCACTTCAACCGAAAAAATAACCGGTGTTGATTTTATCAATCTTATTGCAACAGAAATGAAAGTAAAACCAGCGTTTAATACACTCTCTAAATTTATGCTAAGCCTGCTCGGAATATTTATGCCCATGCTAAGAGAGTTAAAAGAAATGCAATATCAAAACGATCGAAATTATTTTTTTGACAGCAGTAAATTTCAACAGCGGTTTGGTATAAAGCCAACAAGTTATGCGGAAGGCGTAAAGGAAATTGTGAAAGGTATGCAATGAATTAAAACGGCAGGAGACTGACCTTTAAGGAGATAATAATTTGTAAGTTGAGAAGCTGTTTTGTTTCGGAACAGGAATTAAATGTGGGCATTTTTTTTATTCTTCAACCGGAAACAATTTACAAGCCCCATTATTTTTTTACTTCTTACAATCTGTTTTTTAAACAATCAAACTTTCCTTTATCTTCAAACGAAATTTGATTGCATGCCACAATTCATTCTTGCCTTAGACCAAGGCACTACTAGTTCCCGAGCTATAATATTTGATAACGCAGGTGCCATTATTGCCACGGCGCAAAAAGAATTTACCCAATTTTTCCCCCAGCCAGGCTGGGTAGAACACGACCCCATGGAAATATGGAGTACGCAACTGGGCGTGGCTGCAGAAGCCATTAGCATGGCTGGATTAAAACCATCCGATATTGCTGCTATCGGCATTACCAACCAACGGGAAACCACGGTGGTATGGGATCGTACTACAGGTAAACCCATTTACAATGCGATTGTTTGGCAAGATAGAAGGACCGCAGCTTTTTGTGATGAACTAAAGGAAAGGGAAGTGGAACAACTAATTCGCAACAATACCGGGCTCGTTATAGATGCCTATTTTAGTGGAACCAAAATAAGGTGGATACTTGACCATGTAGAAGGTGCCAGGGAGAAAGCAACAAACGGCCAACTCTGCTTTGGTACCATCGATACCTGGCTATTGTGGAATCTTACCAACGGGCAGGTACATGCAACTGATGTAAGTAATGCCAGCAGAACAATGCTGTGCAATATTCACACCTGCCAGTGGGATGGCCAATTGCAGGATATACTGGGTGTACCCGGCAATATGCTCCCAACAATTAAAAGCAGCAGCGAAATATATGGCTATACGTCCGGTACTTTCAGTAACCACAAAATACCCATTGCAGGTATTGCGGGAGATCAGCAGGCTGCGTTATTCGGGCAGCTTTGCACAGAACCGGGCATGGTAAAAAATACGTATGGCACCGGCTGTTTTATGTTGATGAATACCGGCGAAAAACCGGTGCAGTCTAACAATAATTTACTCACCACCATTGCATGGAAGGTAAACGGCATTACGCATTATGCATTGGAAGGAAGTGTGTTTATTGCAGGTGCAGTTACGCAATGGCTGAGAGATGGACTGGGGATTATTAAAACGGCTGCTGAAATAGAAACCCTTGCCAGCCAGGTAGATTCCAACGGAGGTGTTTATATGGTGCCGGCATTTACGGGCCTGGGTGCGCCGCACTGGAAACAGGATGCAAGGGGAACCATTTCCGGAATAACAAGAGGCACAACCGCTGCACATATTGCCAGGGCTGCATTAGAGAGTATTGCCTATCAAACAATGGATGTGCTGCAAGCCATGGAAAGCGATTCGGGTATTAGTATAAAAGAGTTGAGAGTTGATGGTGGTGCAACTGTAAATAATTTGCTGATGCAGTTTCAAAGTGATATGATGAATACAAAAGTTTTGCGACCACT
>JANPNY010000735.1:0-2236 GCA_031427745.1 Chitinophagaceae bacterium
TGGTAATTGATGTGTGGGAACACGCCTACTATCTTAAATATAAAAATAAACGTACCGACTTTGTTGATGCACTATTCAATATCATTAATTGGGACAATGCAGCCCAGCGGCTAAATACGGCTATTAAAATTACAGGGTAATTTAACTTACCGCCGGAAAAAATATTTTTGAATTATTACCCTATAAAATTGGTAGACTAATAATAAGTCCCTTATATTTGCAACCTGATTATGAAAATGAATTTATCTCCATGCATATTAATGCTCCCGCTGATGCAGCGATGTTGTTGCAGCGATTAAATTTTAATTCACTTTTTTTAACTATTTAGTCTACAAAAACAATAGACTAATAATACTATAATATCAAATCAACACTATGAAAAGAAGTATTTTACTCCTGGCCTTTTTATTGCCTTTGTATTTATTTGCACAGCTCAACGGCGCTGTTATTATCAGTGGTAAAATTGTAGGAGAGAACCACGAAGGTATTGGAGCGGCAAGTGTATCGATCAAGGGTACAAAAAACGGAACCTTTTCAGATTCAACTGGGATCTTTTCGCTCGTTACCAGTCAGAAATTTCCTTTTAAGATTGTTGTCTCCTCCATTGGTTTTGCGCCACAGGAAATTGAAATTAGAAACGCAGCCTCACGAGTGGCCATACAATTAACCTCACAAACATTTCTGGCAAATGAAGTAGTGGTTACTGCGAGCCGGTTGTCTGAAAAAATATTAAAGAGTCCGGTGAGTATCGAAAAGTTGGATATCAGGGCTTTGAAAGAAACTCCGGCAGCTTCATTTTACGATGCGCTAGGCAATGTGAAGGGGGTGCAGCTTACCACCTCTTCCATCACTTTTAAAGTACCCAATACCAGGGGTTTTAATATTCCCAACAACTTCCGCTTTATGCAGTTGGTAGATGGTATTGATATGCAGGCGGCAACATTGGGTGTGCCATTGGGGAATGCAATTGGCCCCACCGAACTGGATGTGCAGAGTATTGAAATCACTCCCGGTGCTGCATCCGCTCTATATGGCATGAATGCAATCAACGGCCTGGCAAACCTCATTACCAAAGATCCATTTAAAACGCAGGGGCTGAGTATTTTTCAAAGAACGGGCGTTAATCATGTGGATGGAAAAGATCACGATGCAGGTGTCTTAACAGAAACCGCCATCCGTTATGCCAAAGCATTCAATAATAAATTTGCATTTAAAATTAATGGCAGTTACCTGCAGGCCACGGATTGGATTTCTGATGCCAGGAAAGATCAGAACCCCAACAATTTCAAAAGTGCAAACCCGGCGTATCCTGTTTTAAATGGCGATAATAATCCTGCCTTTGATGGTTGGAATAAATATGGTGACGATGCATTGCAGGGAAGTAATACGGTTTCCATAACAGGATTAAAAATTGATGGTCAGTCAAACAGGGCTCTAACGGTGGCACGTACCGGCTACTGGGAGAAAGATCTTGTAAATCCTAAAGTGGATAACATAAAAGCAGATGTGGCCTTTCTATATAAGTTCAATCCATCAACGCAGTTGTCCTACACCTATCGTATTGGAAAAATGGACGGCGTTTTTCAGCGGGGAAATAAAGTGAAACTGGATAATGTAATTGTTCAGAACCACCAGCTTGAATTAAAGGGTAGCAGCTTTACGCTGAAGGCTTATGTTTCAAAAGAAAATACAGGCGATTCTTATAATGTAAAACCACTGGCAGATAATCTTGACCTCTACACCGGTGGAAGTGGAACTGTATGGGGTGCCAAATTTAAAACTGCATTGAACACTTATGCAGCAGACAATGGAGGATCTCTTACCTCGGAAAATCTTGCAGAAGCTACCGCTTATGCACGCCAGCAGGCAGATGCAGGTCGTGTAGAACCAGGTACAGCACGTTTTAATATTGTAAAGGACTCCATTACCAGAATCAATAATTGGGATATAAAATCAAGCACAATTCCCAATGCAGCTGTAACCGGTGGCGCTGCGTTGATTCAGAAAAGTAATTTGTATCATATCGAAGGGCAGTGGGATCTTTCTAAACAGGTAAAATATTTTACCCTGTTATTGGGTGGCGATGCTAGAGTATATCAATTAATTCCAGATGGAAATAATTTTGTTGATTTTAAACGGCCGATTGCAGACAGGAATACAGCATTGACTGACGGAAGCTTTGGCGCCAATACTTACTATAAAAAATTTGGCGGCTTTGTACAGGTTACCAAAACTT
>JANPNY010000736.1:0-2915 GCA_031427745.1 Chitinophagaceae bacterium
TAATAAGCAGTGCTTTCGATTGTATGATGTACGGGACAACACTGATATTAAGTAAACATAGCCTTGTTGGCGATATAATAGCGTCGACTGCCATTGCAACTGTTGTGGGTGCGGTTATGGGTTTGGTATTGGATAAAATGAAAAAATAAAAATTGTATTTATAAATTTCCGATTGCTTGTTCCATTAATGAGGGCTTCCTTAAAAGGGAAGCCTTTTTGTGCTTTTAGCCGCAACTTACAAAATAAGCAAGTACCTAAACTGAGAAAATATTTTTCTGAATGCAACTTTTTTCTAAAAATAATTTTGCTTTTTTTGCAATAATCTTAGCAAATTTTCAACGATAGATCGTATTCGCTAGATGTATAGGACGAATAATGTATCTTTACCGGACTAAATAAAATGTCTGCTATAAGCGAACAAATCGTTTTTTTAGTGAGATTGTTCTTTCCATAATTATTTTCGCCATGCCAACATGCATGGCTTTGCTATTATCTTCAGGATATAGTATAGAATAATTGGATGAGAATTTTATTTATAAATATACCACAGGATAATAATAACTATTTTATGAGTGAAACACAAACGCAACAAATGAAAAACCTTATGCAGGAAAAATGGAACAAGCGTCCATTAATTATTAGTGGCCCATGTAGTGCAGAAACCGAAGAACAAATGCTGGAAACTGCAACAAGGCTCGCCAAAACCGGCAAAATAGATATGCTTCGTGCAGGTATCTGGAAACCCAGAACCAAGCCGGGTTTGTTTGAAGGAATTGGTACAAAAGGTTTGCCCTGGTTGTTACAAGCAAAAAAAATTACCGGACTGCCAACCACAGTAGAAGTGGCAACAGCCAAGCATGTGGAAGATGCATTGAGTTTTGATGTAGATATGCTTTGGATAGGCGCCCGTACTACCGTTAATCCATTTAGTGTGCAGGAAGTAGCTGATGCACTGCGTGGTGTTGACATTCCTGTATTAATAAAAAACCCCATCAACCCCGATTTGGAACTGTGGACCGGCGCCATTGAGCGGATTCAAAAAGCTGGTATTAAACAAGTGGGCATGATTCATCGTGGATTTAGCAATTATGGCAATACTGAATACCGCAATGCGCCTATGTGGCACTTACCTATTGAAATGAAACGCAGATTTCCGGAAATGATTCTTATCTGCGATCCTTCCCATATTTGTGGCAACAGGCACATGTTACAATCAGTAGCCCAAAAAAGTATCGATTTGGATTTTGATGGTGTAATGATTGAAAGTCATGTGGATCCGGATAATGCCTGGAGTGATGCCAAACAACAAGTGACGCCTGAACGTTTGGCTGAATTACTTAATGACCTTATTTGGAGAAGTGAAACATCCGATAAGCAGGAATTTATTACAGCCCTGGCCACGTTAAGAGAGCAAATTAATCATGTTGATGATGAATTACTTTCTTTAATTGGGCAGCGTATGAAAATCGCTGATAAAATAGGCGAGTACAAAAGAGAAAATAATATTACCATCTTGCAAACAAACCGCTGGAATGATATACTGGAAAAAGCATTTAAAAAAGGCGAAAAACTGGGACTCAGCCAGGAATTTATTACCAAATATTTTGATGCCGTACATTTGGAAAGTATCAATCACCAAAACAAAGTGATGAATAGTTAAATAATAAATATTTAGCCGAATGCACACAAAGGGATTAGGGGTTGTTATTAATATTTGATTGAACTTATTTATTTTAAAACGTGTCATTAAAAGCAACATCTCATACATTTTCAGAAAAAATTGTTCACTATTATTTTGATGCTGCATTTGCTGATTTGGATACAATTGTTTCAAAAGACAGAGCAATACTCGTAACAGATGAAAATGTACATGCAGCACATCCGGCCATTTTTACGGGCTGGAAAACAATCATTATAAAGGCAGGTGAACAGTTTAAGCAGCAAGCAGCTGTTGATTTTATTATTGATCAATTAATAGACTTGCAAGCAGACAGGAATACATTTATTGTAGGGGTAGGAGGCGGGGTGGTGACAGATATTACAGGGTATGCGGCGAGTGTGTACATGAGAGGATTAAAATTTGGATTTGTACCCACCACTATTTTGGCCATGGTTGATGCTGCCATAGGTGGAAAAAACGGCGTGGACGTAGGACCTTTTAAAAATTTAGTGGGGCTGATAAAGCAACCGGATTTTTTATTGTTTGATTACGCTCTTTTAGATACACTTCCACAGGAACAATGGGTTAATGGTTTTGCTGAAATCATTAAACATGCCTGTATTAAGGACGCTGCATTATTTGAATTATTGGAACAAAATGAATTAGCTGCCTTTCAATCTGATGCAACGCTTCTTGCCAATTTAATAGAACGAAATGTAAATATAAAAACCACGATAGTTGTATTGGACGAATTTGAAAAAGGAGAGCGAAAGTTGCTGAATTTTGGTCATACCCTCGGCCATGCCATTGAAAATACCTATCAGCTATTACATGGCCACGCAGTGAGTATTGGAATGGTTGCAGCCTGCAATATTTCTGAAGAAATCAACCATTTTGATTCTGCCGAAAAAGCAAGAGTGATAAAGCTGATTTCTAAATATCATTTAACAACCGGCTTAGCTATCGACAAAAATAAAATCTGGAAATTACTGACCATGGATAAAAAAAGAGTGAGTTATGAAATGAGTTTTATACTCTTGAATAAAATTGGCGAAGGGGTGGTATATCCAATCCCAATGGTTCAATTAGAAAATTTAATTAGTAATTGCCTTCCCATCCCTGCAAAGCAAGACGGGACTTTTAGCGCATAAAAATTCATCGTTCTTTTATGATAGTGAGCATAACTCCATCAAAAATTTTAGGAAACATACATGCACCTACATCAAAAAGCTCCATGCAAAGGGCCTGTGCAGCA
>JANPNY010000737.1:0-2068 GCA_031427745.1 Chitinophagaceae bacterium
GTTGAAATTGTCTTTGCCAATTCACCGATTAACCCCTTTTTTTTTGCCAGAAAAAAGGTATCGATGTTACCAGAAGTTTGTTGTCCGTAAACAGGATAGCAAAAAAAGCCAAATAGCACAGCCACCCATAAAAGCAAAACATGGTACATTTTAAATTCCTTATCATAAAGGTATCGATTTGAAAAATGTGGAACAAAAACCGGTGAAATTCAAAAGTTCATCTATATTTAAAACAATAAATTTTTAATGTAGATTATTGCCTGGCCAACTAAAATATAGTAAAGCTTTTAACGTTTTATTAAGGTGAAGAATTCAAATACTTTTTTTTAGTAACAGTAAGGCGTGTAACTTTGCGCCCAATAAAAAAATGCTGCATTTTATTTGGTTTAAATAACCATTGTCTGCTTGAAAAAAAACATCCGCTAAAGCCCATCATTACCGACTATTTGCGGGTAAAAATTATTACACTATTAAATTTAATTGTATGAAACAATACGAAACAGGTATGCCCATGCCTCAAACCAAAAATGAGCTGAAAGATTTATTTAAAGAGGTTAAGGAAACAATATTTGTAGGTGAGCTTGAAAATGGTAGCAATAAAATTTTCGCCGCCGTTGACTTGTGGAATTGCCATAAAAGACAACGTACTACTGCTCAAATGAGGAGAAGGTTAAATTAGTTTCCAGTTACAAAACCAATAGCTTTAAAAAATTATTTGCATGGCGATGGCCATGCTTTTTTAAGCTTTTTTCAAGAGAAAGATTTGCTTTTTTTTCGGAATTACTTAGATCGAAACATGTGGATTGTTGATGTTATTTAAATGCATGAGTTGGAGTTTGTTTCTTGTTTATTAGAACAAATCCTTTCAATCATTGTAATGCAGTAGGAACGTATTTACTAAAAATTCACAATGGTACAAGCTTATAACTTTTTAGCATCATGGCAACTGTTTCCTGAAAAAGGTACCTATGAAAACGGTAACAGGCCTAAGTCTGGTATTTACAAAATTGAGAGTAGCAGCAGCAAAAAGGAACTTTCAATAAGTTTAAACTGGGTAGCGTTAGAAAACCAGGCGTTTACATTTGAATATTTGGTAGCCGCCGATGGCGAGTCACATCCTTTTACAGATAAAGATTTTGCAGAAACAGTAACAGCTGATTTTATAGATGCATTATGCCTGGAAGTAACCTTTAATAGAAATAATGAAAAGGTTCTTTCTGTTCGACACGAACTTCAGCCAAATGGATATTTAACAGTAATACAGCAAGGCACTTCCAGCGAAGGAAAATCGTTCATCAATTCAGAAATATATCACAAGCAATTGAGTGTGGTGCCCTATTCAACCAGCGTAAGCGGTGCGGTAATAAAAGCAACAGTAGAAGGTGTTATCCGGCACAAGGCATTAACTGCAATGGAAGAGCAAACGAATATGCAGCTGGAGCAAATACGTAAGCAGATCGAGTTGCTCGCAATACAGGCACAAGAGATTCAAATGCGCAAGGAATTGAGCATGATTATTTACAACGCCAAGCTAAGTTTTGTACCAGTGATAGGGCACATTTATTACTTGTACGAAAAAAAAGATGGTACACACACACTGTCACTTATTAGCCCAAAAGAATACGGAGGTGCATCCGGGCCTTACCAGTCGTTTGTAGCTCCCGTAAAACTTTTGGCAGATCATACATGGATTGAAATGTAAGAGGAAATCTGCTTACGAAAGCATTTGTACGGTATATATATTGCCCCACTTATTTTGTATTAATAATGCTGGTTGTAACTATTTTGAGCCGGATATTCCATAACAAATATTGATTTGTATTTCCGTTTTACTCTTTTTTTCTAACATATTGTGTATAACTAAATCACTCTTACATCGGTATCAAAATCCTATATTTGAAATACAATATTTCATTGAATTCACGTAACCTGTTTTAAGTTCATCTAAACTCAACGTACATTGACAGAAACCATTATCAATTTAGAATCTGTTAACCCGATAGAATTTTTTGGTGTTAACAATGGCAAACTCGATATCCTAAAAAAGAAATTTCCCCTTCTGAAAATC
>JANPNY010000738.1:0-1702 GCA_031427745.1 Chitinophagaceae bacterium
CACTTGTTTCATTTTTTGTGCCGTCAATATTAATATTTACATAGCTGCTGAAAGGATTAGGCGACACTGTAAATGCGCTGGCACTTTTCTTCAGTTTTACGGAAGCTACTTTTGAGTAACTTTTTTTACCATCAAAATCTACTTGTTTTAACCGGTAGTAAACCATGTTGCCTGTTACCGCAGTTACATCGTCATTTATAGTATAATTCTTTTCCAGGCTTGTGTTGCCATTGCCTGCAACGGTATTGATGGTGCTGAATATTTTGCCATCAAAACTTCTTTCAATATCATAGCGACTACAGTTAATCTCCATGGTAGTAGTCCAATTAATTTTTACAACATTGGCACTGGTAAGATTAGCTAAAAAGGTTTTTAAAGTAACTGGTAATGGGCCACCTTGTGGTTCTAATATCGCAGTACCATCATCGGTTGATTTGATGCCTGCGTCGGAGAATCCGGTAATTCTGGCTACATTAATAATGGGTGCAATACTTAAAGTTTGTCCCGGGTTATTCACTGTCACTTGAAATTCTATTTCAAAAGATTCCATTGTGGCTAAAATACCACCCTGGTTTGCGTTTGCGCCTGTGCCAACCCTGCAAACTACCACATTGTTTACTGTGTAAAAATCGCCTTGGTCATCACCAATATTATCTGTAAGATAAATGCCTGGTGTAAGTCCTGCACATGCAATTACTTTCATTGAACCGGGCACGTAGGTTACATTTTTTGGTAGCGTATCAATGATGGAGCAAAGGTTGGCATTTCCTAAGCCAATATTTTTTCCTTTGAGTGTATAGGTTAGTACCTCGTTTATTTCCGCAATGTTATTTAAGTTGGCGTCTTTTACAAATTTGTCAATAACAATGGTTGGGCTGCTTGTTTTAATTTGAAAAGTAAACAGTCCCGGAAAATACCTGTCTGCTTCTGTGCCGAATTCTAAAGCAACTGTTGTGTCGCCTGGCTTAATGCCGTAGCCGTTGCCAACATAAAACTGGTCAATATCAATTCCCATTTGATTGGTATAGTTGGGACTTTTGTTGGTAACATGCCTGCCGGTGTCTGTAATGGTGCCGTTCCATGGATTGTCAATTGCATTTAGAGCATTGTAAAAATTGGTGCCATTTATTTTAAGATAATCCATTTTTAAATTGGCATCTCCTTCCCAAACCATGGCGCCCATTTTAGCATCTCTAAGGTTGATAGGACCTGATGGCACATTTAAGCCGGTGAGTGTTACAGAAGATATTTGTGCAGAACCTCCATTGTACACCTGCTGAAAACCATCGTAAACCCTCACACTATTATAGTCTGTAGCCAATGAGTTTTCATAAACAATTACAATGCACCAGCCACCATAATTACCACCTGTGCTTGATGAACCGGTTGATGCGGCAATATTGCCAACGGTATAAGTTCCTGCACCTCTTGCTTGAATGAAAGGAGTAATATCTGTGTATGCCTGGTATTGATTGATGATGCTGCTACCGGTTCCGGACGTAGTTTTATCTAATTGAGTGGCGGCATATTCAGTATAGGTACCACTATTTCCAAATCTGATCTTTATTCTTTTTAGGCTGTCTACATCAAGATTAAATTCACTTTTTTTAACCTGGGCACCCCAGTAAAGCCTGGCTAACTTAATCGTATTGGTGCCGGTTGGTAAAGAAAGATCTGCAGAGGATGAATTTCTTGTGCCTGC
>JANPNY010000739.1:0-5081 GCA_031427745.1 Chitinophagaceae bacterium
CGCAGCCCGGCCCGAAGTCAAGGCCTTTTGCGACTGGCTGCAGGCCCAGGGCGCCTTGACGCGTCTGTCGATTGGCGATGTGCCGGACCCGGATACGGTCGATCTCGCTACCCAACGAAAGATAATGATCCTTTTCCAGTATAAAACTTGCGAGCCCCTGTTGTACAAAGCTGTTACAACTAAAACAATTAAACTGGTGCACTTTTCTGTACTCTTTCATTAATGCCGGCGGTGCAATGCAATAGCCCAATTTCCAACCGGTGCAATGGTAGGTTTTACCAAAGGAGAAACATACAAAACTGCGTTCCAGCAAATCCGGGTACCGCAACATACTTTCATGTTGTATGCCATCAAATATCAGGTGTTCATATACTTCATCACTTAAAATAAATATCCCCGTATCTTTTACCAGGGTTCGCAATTGCTCAATATCATGCCTGCTCAACACACTGCCTGTTGGGTTGTGCGGTGTATTCAACATAATCATTTTAGTTTTTGGTGTAATTTTTTGTTGCACCAGGTTCCAGTCAATTGCATAGGATGGAAAGCTGAGCGGAATTAATACCGGCGTAGCTCCGTTAATTTCAATATTAGGAATGTAGCTGTCAAATGCCGGTTCAAATACAATCACTTCATCGCCCGGTTGCAGCACGGTAGTTAAAGCTGTGTAAATGGCGTAAGTACCACCGGGTGTAATGGTGATATCTTTATCAGGATCTATTACAGTATCGTAAAGGTTTTCTACTTTTTGGGCTATTCTTTCCCGTAACAATGGCAAACCGTTCATGTGAGCATATTGGTTATGGCCGTTTTGCATTGCTTCAGCCACCAATTTTATTAATCGCTGTGGCATCATAAAATCGGGAAATCCCTGCCCCAGGTTAATTGCATGGTGCTGTGCAGACAATACACTCATGGTAGTAAAAATAGTGGTGCCGATATGGGGTAATTTGCTATGGATAACTGGTTTCAACGCTGTTTAATTTTACTGATTCAATGCTGATAAACAAGTTAAAAATAAGCCTTAGGCAATTGTAGCAGCATCGAGGTTTCTCTTTGAGATCGAATTGAGGAAAAAAATTAAACAGCCAATTGCAAGTAGTTTATTTTATAAAAACCTGTCGCCCTTGTTGCGTTTAACTTCTGCAACATATTCTTTTATCTCCTGCTCTTTATCTTTTCTGCATATCAGTAACACATCTTTGGTATCAACCACAATAAAATCATCCAGTCCCTGTATAAGAACCAGCTTTTTATTATCAGCATGTATCATGTTTTTGGTGGCATCAATAATCATAATGTTATCTCCTGCTGCGGCATTTTCCAGGTAATCCTTTTCGAGATTTTCGTAAGCGCTGGCCCAGGTGCCAAGGTCACTCCAGCCAAATGAGGAAGGTATAATAAATACATTATCTGCTTTTTCCATTACTCCATAGTCGATAGAAATATTAGTGCATTGCGGATATATCCTGTCGATTGCTTCTTTTTCGCTGCTGCTGTTGAAGGCATCTTTTTCTGCATCAAACACATCGTGCATTTCGGGCAAAAACTTTTCAAATGCCCGGATGATATTTTTTACCTGCCATACAAATATGCCGGCATTCCATAAAAAATCGCCGCTTAGCAAAAAGGTTCTGGCCAAATCTTTATCCGGCTTTTCTGTAAATGTTTTTACCTTAAATACATTATTACTTACCGGTTGTTGATCATATTGTATATAACCATACCCCGTGTTGGCGTGAGTGGGTTTAACACCAAGCGTTACCAGCCCTTTAATATTAAGGGTAAAGTCGAGTGCCCTCAGGCAGATATCTTTAAAGCCATCCGGGTCTAAAATAATATGATCTGCAGGAGCACATATTAAATTTGCCTCCGGATTTTTTTGCATTAATTTATAGGAGATGTAGGCAATGCAGGGAGCGGTATTTTTTCTTGATGGTTCACACAAAATATTTTCCGGATCTATCTCAGTCAATTGACTGCTTACAATATCCCGGTACTGCTCTGCCGTTACCACATAAATATTTTCTTTAGGAATAAACAATGCAAACCTGTCGTAAGTAGCCTGTATCAAAGTGCGTCCCGTATTTAAAATGTCCAGGAACTGTTTAGGAAAATCGGTACGGCTCATAGGCCAAAACCTGCTGCCAATGCCGCCGGCCATTATGGCTACGCAATTATTTTTATCCATACCTCTTGTGATATTTAAATTCTACTGGTAATAAAATATTTGTTGGTTTAAGTAAAAGTTGGTTACCGCCATTTTATTCTTATATAAAAACTATTATATACCGGTAAGCCAAACTTTAACTAAAGGCGCAAACGTACTTTAAAACATTCATAACACAAAGCCTGCCTTATTGCAACAAAAAGTATTTCGTGTTTGCGAATTATTGTTTACCTTAAACAAAAAAGTAACTTAATCCTATCATACTATAAGTTGGCTGTTTTACCTTGTGCAGCCAAAAATTAGTTTGTATGTCAACAATAAACCCAATTAATAAGCAACTATTTTCTATAAAAAACAGTGGAGAAAGAAAGCTATGGCTACAGTAAAAGCAAAAAAGAAGGCCGCCCCGCCAAAAGAGGCAATACCAGCAACCGATAAAAAAACAGCAATAAGAGCAATCAGCAAAATAAAAAACCTGAATTTAACCGCCCAATTACAGGATTATTTTGGATTCGATAAATTTAAAGACGAGCAGGAAAGCATCATCAAAAATTTATTAAGTGGTAACGATACATTTGTAATACTGCCTACTGGTGGTGGTAAAAGCCTTTGCTACCAGCTACCGGCTATTATCAGCGAAGGCTGCGCCATTATTGTATCGCCGCTAATTGCCCTCATGAAAAAACCAGGTAGACCTGGTGAGAAGTTACAGCAGTAAAGATGATGTTGCTCACTTTTTAAACAGCACACTCAATAAAGGTCAGCAGAAAATTGTAAAGGATGACTTAACTACCGGCAAAACAAAAATGCTGTATGTAGCACCCGAAACATTAACCAAAATAGAAAATATCGAATTTTTTAAAGACCTGCATATTTCCTTTTTTGCTGTGGACGAAGCACACTGTATATCCGAATGGGGCCACGACTTTAGACCCGAATACCGCCGCTTGAGAGAGATGATGGAATTGATAAGTCCTGATGCTCCCATGATTGCACTTACAGCCACAGCCACGCCAAAAGTGCAAAGCGATATTTTACGGAACCTTGGTTTGCGAAATCCGCAGATATATATTTCTTCTTTTAACAGGCCCAATTTGTATTATGAAATTTTGCCGAAAATTGAAAAGGACCAAACGGTAAAAAGCATTGTACGTTTTGTATCGCAAAACAAAGGCAAAAGTGGTATCATCTACACACTCAACCGAAAAACTACCGAAGAGCTGGCAGACATGTTAATGGCAAATGGCATAAAAGCCGTGGCCTACCATGCCGGCTTAGACGGTAAAGTAAGGGCAGAGCGACAGGATCTTTTTTTGAACGAAGATGTGCAGGTAATAGTAGCTACCATCGCCTTTGGTATGGGTATCGACAAACCCGACGTTCGTTTTGTAATTCATTTTAACATTCCCAAATCAATAGAAAATTATTACCAGGAAACAGGGCGTGCCGGAAGGGATGGGCTGGAAGGAAAATGCCTGCTGTATTATTCCCATAAGGATGTTTCCAAACTGGAACACCTGATGAGAGACAAGCCATTAAGTGAAAGAGAAGTGGGCGCTCAACTAATACATGAAACGGTTTCCTATGCTGAAAGTGCGGTATGCCGGAGAAAGATTTTACTGAATTATTTTGGAGAAGAATACGATACCAAACAATGCAATTGCATGTGCGACAATTGCAAAAATCCTAAAGAAATGCTGGAAGCCAAAAAGGAGGCCCAGCAAGCCCTGCAGGTAATTAAAGGACTGGATGAGCAGTTTACAATGCCGTACATACTGCATATTTTAAGAGGAAAACCCAATCCTCAGATAAAGATGTTTCGGCATGATGAAAGGGATTTCTTCGGCATTGGAAAAGAGAAAGACGAACATTTTTGGAACTCATTATTAAGGCAAATTATCCTTGAAGGATTTATAAAAAAAGATATTGAAGAATACGGTGTACTCAAGTTTACCAAAAAGGGAGAGGCTTTTTTAAAGAAGCCGGTATCTTATAAAATAGTATTGAATAATTTATTTGAAGATGCCAATGCCGACGACGAAGAAGGCGCCCTTCAAAATGCCAGCACCGGTGCTTTAGATGATAAACTGGTAGAACAACTGAAAGAGCTGCGAAAAAAAGTAGCCAAAGAAAAGAACCTGCCTCCCTTTGTAATATTTTTAGAAGGAAGCCTGGAGGATATGGCAACCATGTACCCAGTTACCATTGAAGAACTGGAAAAATGCCAGGGCGTAAGTAAAGGCAAAGCCATGCGCTATGGCAAAAAGTTTGTGGAGATGATTGCTCAGTATGTAGAGGAAAATGATGTTGTACGGCCAGATGATTTTATAATGAAAGGCGTGATGAACCGGAATAACAACAAAATTTTTATCATTCAAAATGTAGATAAAAAAATTCCGCTGGAGACCATTGCAAAAACAAAAGACCTTCAAATAAATGAGTTGTTAGAACAAATGGAAACCATTGTTGCAAGCGGCACCAAACTTAACCTGGACTATGCCATTGATGAAATGGTAGATGAATATGAGCAGGAAGAAATTTTAGATTATTTTAAAGCCTGCGAAACCAGCAGTCTTCAAATTGCACAGGAAGAAATGGCCGATAGCAGCTTTACCTGGGAGCAGCTAAAAATAATGCGGATCAAGTTTTTGAGTGTGTATGGAAATTAAGTTTCGATGCTACCGATTCAATTTAATTCAACAAAAGTCTCTTTGCTGCAAAAGGGGCTTTATTATTGCAGCTTTTAATAACCCAGCTTTTTAAAATTTAAAAAATAATAAACAAATGACACCAATTAATGCATATGCTGCTCAAACAGAAAGCAGTCCGATAGCACCATTTATTATTGAAAGAAGAGAAGTAGGCCCACAGGATGTACAAATAGACATTTTGTATTGCGGCGTTTGCCACT
>JANPNY010000740.1:0-3012 GCA_031427745.1 Chitinophagaceae bacterium
GACGCCAGCAAAGCGTTGGAAAGCACACAAGTACCTTTTAAATCTGAAGGGCCACCACAACGATCATCTCCAGCGGGCCTGGACCAAGTACGGGGGGGAGGCGTTCGTGTTCGAGGTCGTCCAAAAACAGGATTATTCGGGTATGAATATTAAGGCCGCCGGCAGTTATTTTACCCCTGCCAACGAAATTTCCGGCAGCCTCGGTTTTACCCAGCAGGATTTTCATTTGTATGGCTACGATCACCAGCTTTACAATTTTACTAAAGAAGCTGTATTGCAAAGTTTTCAGCAAATCAATTTATCTGCTGCTATAAAAAATAAACTCGAAACCGAAACGGGTATCAATTACAAACCCAATATTGCTGTAAATATTTTTAACAGTCCTGGACGACTTTCAGAAAACAGTTTGCTGTTAGCTGTACCCTTATCAAAAACATTTGATGAAACGTTTTCTGTTAAGCTGTCTGTAGCTGCTAACATTACTTCGTATTCTTCTAAAAATCTGGATAGCAATGTTAAATTCAACAACAATGTATATCAACTGGCTCCGGAACTGGTGTATGCAAAACCTGCATTCAATATACATGCAGGCGTATCACCCACCTGGGACAATGGCAAGTTGAATGTGTTGCCTAATATTTATGGAGAATTTAAAGTGGCAGACAAAATCTTTTTAATACAGGCTGGTTTAGTCGGTACTATCACAAAGAATACCTACCAGCATTTAGCTACTATTAATCCATGGGTACAAACCATTTCGCAACAGCAAAACACCAAAGAGATTGAGCTTTATGGAGGATTGAAAGCTACTGTTGGCAAGCATTTTAGCTTTAGTGCCAAAGCCTCCTGGATCACTTTTCACAACATGCCTTTCTTTATAAATGACACTGCGTTGGGTAATACTTTTATCATTAGTAATGATAGACGGGTGAATGATTTTAGATTACATGGCGATATGAGTTTTATAAACCAGGATAAATTTACCATTACCGGCGGCCTTACTTTTAACGGCTACAATGGCATGAAAGATAATGAACGGGCGTGGGGTACAGTACCGGTAGAAATTACGGGTTCCCTGCGTTGGTGGGCTTTTAAACAGGTGTTGCTAAAAAGCGATTTTTGGGCGTTCAGCAGCAGTCCTTACCTGCTAAAAAATAGCAGTCAAAATACCTTAGGTGGCGGTGCGGATTTAAGTATCGGGGCAGAATTAGCCGTCACAAAGAAGATAAGTGTTTGGATGGATGTAAATAATCTTTTCAACAATAAATACCAGCGCTGGAAAAATTATCCGGTGTATGGCTTGAATGTATTGGGTGGGGCAATTGTAAGGTTTTAAAGTGCAGTCGTTTTTATTGAAGTAATTTTTTTCTTGTAAATACAGGTTTGAGGTAGATATTTGTAACAGTTTTTTGCAACTCAAACCAGTTTCAACATATGTATGATTTAATTGCGCCCGCTTTTTTTCAGAAAAAATCCTGCAGGCTGCCCGGTATAGGGCAGCTAACGCTGATAACAATTCCCGCTGAAACTGATTTTTCCAATAAACAGATTTTAGCGCCGGTAGAAAAGATTGATTTTACTCCAAAATCCGGTGATGAAAATATCTACAATGAATTTTCTGCTATCAGCGAATTGATGAGAAAAAAATTAGATGAAGAAGGCAGCATTAAACTGGCTGGAATCGGTGATTTTTATAAAGAAAGTGATGGGATCATACGTTTTGTGCCTGTGGTGCTCAACCCTGTTTTTCGTCAGCCGGTGGGTGCCGTCCGAACTATCCGGCAAGATGCTGAACACAATATGTTGGTGGGCGACAAAAAGACCACCAATGTTGAAATGACTGAGTATTTAAACGAAGAAGCTTCGGCAGTTTTCCCTGACCGTTGGTATATATGGGCTACTATACTAGGTTTGATTGGTGTAGGAGTTCTGGCAATATATGTTTATCAGAATGGCTGGAATTTGCTGGGCAATTGTGTTCCGGTTGGTTAGCTATTAGCTGACAGTTGTTTTTATTATCAATGCGTTGTTGAATACTTTTTTCTGAATTTACTTTTATCAAATTAGACACACTCTCTCTCAGTTTAATTTCAACTCAAATAACTTAGGCCAGCGTTTTCCGGTAATATACATGCTTTTACTGGCGCTGTCGTAGGCAATCCCGTTCAATATATTATCCATTTCTTTTATAGGGTAACTGGCGTAAAAGGAACCCAAAATGGAAGCAGTTTCCAGTTTGCCCAATACATGTCCGTTAGCTGGATCTATTTGTAGAATATAGGTAGTGCCCCAAACGTTAGCATAGATGCTGCCGTTAATATATTCCAGCTCGTTAACGTAGTTAACAGGCCCCATGTTATCAACTACCTGTACAATTCTTTTAATTTTAAAATCCGCCGGATTTACAAAATATAAATTTCCGGACTCCTTCCCATCGCTGATGATGAGTTCAGTGCCATTATTGGTCATGCCCCAACCTTCCGATTGCCAGGGAAAAGTTTGGATAGGTTTACTGAGATCATTCAGGTTGTAAACATAAACGACATGGTTCTGGTAGGTGAGCTGGTATAATTTATCACCGATGATATTAATTCCTTCGCCAAAAATGGTACTATCTTTTATCGGGTACTTGCTCTCCACCTTGCCGGTTTTAATGTCGCTAATCTGGATGAAAGATTGTTTTTTCCATCCGGTACCTTCATACATTTTGCCATTATGTACAAAAAGCCCTTCTGTAAACGCCGCGGTATCATGCGGATAGGCAGCCATTACATTGGCCTGTAATACTTTCGGCATAGCAATGCCGTTGCCTGTGGATACAGTTTCATCGTCAGTTGCTGCAGATTCATTGTTGTTACAGGAAAACAAACTCACAAGACTAAACAGTGCAAAAATTTTTTTCATCAGAATTTTAAGGCTTTTGGATGGCAAATGTAACGAAGAGATTGCTGCGATATCAATTCAACAGCATCTTAAATTCACAAAAAAACGCAAACTTTTAATAGCCGTTTC
>JANPNY010000741.1:0-1560 GCA_031427745.1 Chitinophagaceae bacterium
AAAATAATCAGCTCAGTATCCTTTTTATCATAAGTTTTAAAAGCATGTTCCGATTCATGCTTTTGTTCTGTTTCTACTTTTACCGGCTTAGGGAAAAACAACCTGTCGCCGGAAGCGGTAAAGTCTTTTAACTCCTTCAGATCAATTTTTTTAATGGCAATATCGTACAGTAAATCAAGCGACGAATTTAGTTTATAAAAAGCAGCCAGTTCATCGAGGTTATGTTGGGTAACTACTCCACCGATGGCTTCCAGCTTCTTTTGCAGAATATACCTACCATCATCAGCCACCTTTCTTTTTTCTTCTTTAAGCGTATCTTTTATTTTTTGTTTTGCCTTGCTGGTTACCACCATATTCAACCATTCCTGGTTGGGCTTTTGCTTGGCGCTGGTAATTATTTCTATCTGGTCGCCACTGCGAAGTTTGTATCCAATGGGTACCAGTTTGTGATTTACTTTGGCCCCGATACAACGGCTGCCCACAGCCGTGTGTACGCCAAATGCAAAGTCTAATGCACTGGCACCAATGGGCAGCATTTTAATGTCGCCTTTTGGGGTGTACACATATATTTCCTCTGCTAAAAAGGAGGTTTTAAAATCCTGCAGAAAATCCAACGAATTACCCTCCTGGTTGCTTAATGCCTCTCTTATCTGGCTAAACCATTTGTCAAAGCGGCTTTCATCTGTAGCACCTTCTTTGTATTTCCAATGCGCTGCAAGACCTTTCTCTGCTATTTCATTCATCCGTTTGGTACGTATCTGTACCTCAACCCATTTACCCAGTGGGCCCATTACCGTTGTGTGCAGGGCCTCGTAACCATTGCTTTTGGGGTTGCTCAGCCAGTCTCTCAAGCGCTCCGGCGATGGATTGTATTCATCTGTTATCATACTGTAAACTTTCCAGCAATCTTCTTTTTCCTTTTCATGCGGAGAGTCTACAATAATACGGATGGCAAACAGGTCGTACACTTCTTCAAAACTTACGCCTTTCTTCTTCATTTTATTCCAGATAGAATGGATGCTCTTGGGCCTGCCGACTATCTCAAATGTAAAATCGGCTTTCTCCATTTTTTCTTTCAGGGGTCGGATGAAGTCGTTGATGTAACGGGTACGCTCTCTTTTGGTATCATTTAATTTTTGTGCGATGTAGCGGTAGGTATCAGGCTCCAAATATTTCATGGAAAGATCTTCCATTTCTGTCTTGATGGCATACAATCCCATCCGGTGGGCAAGCGGGGCATACACATAAACAGTTTCGCTGGAAATTTTTAATTGCTTTTCCCGTTTCATGCTGTCCATCGTGCGCATGTTGTGCAACCGGTCGGCAAGTTTTATTAATATTACCCGGGGATCGTCGGTAAGTGTTAACAAAATTTTCTTAAAATTCTCCGCCTGCTGGCTGGTATTGGTATCCATCACCGAACTTATTTTGGTGAGACCATCCACAATCTTCGCTATCTCCTCGCCAAATTCTCTTCTTACATCATCCAGAGAAATATCAGTATCCTCTACCGTGTCATGCATCAGTGCACAAATAGTACTACGTACACCCAGCCCAATT
>JANPNY010000742.1:0-3075 GCA_031427745.1 Chitinophagaceae bacterium
GACCCTGCCTTTGCATCTCGCTTTTTTCCACCCCTTGGTATGGTCCATTTCTTTGTTGTATTACTTTGTCTTTCTGCCGACTTTGGGAGATTAACTCCCACATAACAACCTCCAAATAAGTAGATGGTTTGTATTAATTGCTCCCGGTTTTTATCCTGCAGTTTAGCAAATGCAATTATCTGGTGACCTGCAATTTCGTTTTTGCGCCAATACTTCAACACTTTTATTGCCTCAACACCTTCATCTTTTTCGGGCTTTGCAGGATCATAGCCTGCAATAGTACAGTAGGCATTTAATATCGTTTTATCTTTCGGTCTTTTTAATCTCCCGATATTCGATGTCCAGGCCATAACAAAATGCCCCGCCACGGCACAGGTGCATAAATTAATTTTTAAATTCCCCAAATCGCCCCACTTATTATCCCTTATTTTTCTTCCCCAATTATACCGTTTAGGAATTCGTGGTAATTGTTCTTTATGTAAATAACCGGATAACTCGAAAGTTCTGGCATCTTCAATGTGTGGGAGTCTTCCAAATTTAATTTTTGAGAAGTCAATTTTAGTGGCTTTTTTTTTCATGATGCTGTAAAACTTAAATGGTATTGAATTTACAAAATCTGATTTTGGGTTGATTATAAGCAAGGCTTATTTAACCGGGCCCAAGTATTGATCGTACCATATCAAAGTTTCTTTTACAAAATCAGTTCGTGGTACCAGGTGTCCAGCCTCGTAAATAATAATCTTCTTGTCCTTTTTTGGAGTACCGAGAAAATCAAACATGGGCTTTTGCGAAGTTTCCACCGGAAAGAACATATCATGCTTCCCATTCAGCATTAATACGGGTTGGGTTACTCTTGGCAAAAAATTAATCTGGTCTACTTCCGGCAATGTTTTATTCATTTCCATGCCCCCAACATTTAACACAACCGCTTTAAATCGTTTTTCTATGGCAGGAATAATTCCTCCCATAAAACCTCCCCAGCTCCATCCAAGATACCCCAGCTTATCCGCCTGTATATCTTTTCTTGTTTCTAAATAATCTATTGTGCGGCCAATATCTTTTCTCCACATAATCACGTGATCCTTATAAAATACTGTTTCTTCCTGTAGGTCAGAATGCAAGCTATCATGCCGTTCGTGTGTTCCTTTATAAACAGGCACTACCAGCGCCCTGTTGCTTTTTATGATGAAATCAATTCGATTGTTGATAGCCTCCGGGTTAAATTTTTTTGAATAGATATCGCCGGATCCAGGAAAGAATAAAATGGGTTGAAGCGGTGCTGTAAAATTTTTTGGGAAATAAATGTATGCCTGCATCCGTTCATTATTATAGCCTGCATCAAAGCTCACCATCTCTGCTTTCCATATTTCTCCTTCAAGCGTATTTTCCACCTTAGCATTTAAAGGTTTTTTATCGTACGTAAACTGGCTGAGAAAAATGGCAAATGTTTTATCATCTACCGGCTTTTCTTTTTTGTAATCTCTAAAATCGATGCTAACCGGTTTCATTAATGTTACCAATGCTGTATCTCCGGGAAGTTCTTTAAAGCACCTAAAGCCATTGGCTATACTCCTGTCCATTGCTGCCTGGGTGTAGCTGTCATTAAAAGAATAGGTTGGTTCGTTCCAGCCGCCTCCTAAAATAAAACGTTGGGTGGGATTATCACTTTGATTAAAGCACCACTCCCTTGCATTTCCGGCAACATCATAAACACCAAATGAATTAAAGCCTGGCATACTGCCCACTACTGTTGTAGATTTTCCATTGTAATTACTCAATGGAACAATAAATTCAGTACGGGAAGTTTCTGCTATCCGTGCCCAATGAAATATGGTTGGTAGTTGCTTGTTTACATAAGCCGCATAAGCAGCAGCTTCGTACCAGGATATGCCTGTTACGGGATGGTTTTCCTTTTCGTCCGGAAAGCTTCCTGCCTCCCAGTTAGCCGGACCCGGCCTTCCTGTGCGATCAATAAACTTTTCTAACGCAGCATCCAAGGTAATTTCTTTTCCATTAAAAAGTATTGGATACTTCCAAAAAGTTTTGTTGCTGTAACCGCCTGCATCCATAAAGGCTTTAAATTGCTTATTGGTTACCTCAAACTTATCAATTAAAAATTCACCCACCTCCTTACCACCATTCTTCTCAATGCCAACAATTTCCATCCTTGTTATTTTTTTTGGTATTCGAACCATATTTTCCGGTATGCTCCCCACCGCATCTAGTGTAAGTTTTGCAATATCAGGCCCTATCCTGGCATAGTTACCCGGACCTGCATATTCGATGGTATGAAACCCTGTTTTTCTTATTTCCAAGCGTAGAAAACTCCGTGGAAATTTTAGATCTTTTAAGGGGGTCACTCCCGCCAGCCTCCAATCAGCATGGGGTGTATTGTAGTCTTTCCAATAAACTTCCGCCCCTTCCGGTGTTGTTTCTATTGATATAGTGGTAGAAATTACCGGCCATAATTTAGCTAAAGCAGAGTCATCTGATAAATATTTTTCAGCTTCCAATGCCATATCAAAAATTTGAGTGTTGGCCCGAAAAGTTTCACTTAACATTTTTTGAATTGTGGGCATCAATTCATTGCGGGCATGTTGTTTTTTAAACCAAGGTGGAAGGAAAATTATTGTTGCTATGCCAACAATAATTAGCGGAACAACAAGTCTCAAAATATTTGCCTTTCTTTTTTTCGATATGGTTGGATCAATATATTTTTCTCCTTTGCCTTCCAGTTTAATATTATGCGGCACCACTAACCCGGGGTTGCTTACAGCAAATATTTCCACCGGCTCCGGCACATTTTTTAATACATATTTTCCAAGTGAAGTAGTTTGAATATCACGTTGATTTTTAATATCATCATAAACTTTTGCAGAGATAAAAATGCTACCGGTAATAGCAAGCGATTCAAGCCTTGAAGCAATGTTAACCCCGTCGCCATGTACATCACCATCTTCAAACACCACATCTGCCTGGTGAATACCCATCCGCAGAGGAACAATAGGTTCTTGTTGCATGCTCAATTGTACTGCAATAGCAGCCCTTACAGATTCGCCGGCACTCTCAAAACTG
>JANPNY010000743.1:0-14386 GCA_031427745.1 Chitinophagaceae bacterium
GGCGCGCTGGTCCATTGAGGCTTTAAAAGAGCAACAGCAAATAGTTGCCATGACGGGTGATGGTGTAAATGATGGTCCTGCATTAAAGGCATCACATATTGGTATTGCCATGGGCAAAAAAGGATCTGAGATTGCAAAAGATGCTTCCTCCCTCATTTTAGAAGAAGACGATTTGGGTAAGATGGTGGATGCCATTGCGATGGGAAGAAGAATTTACAGTAATCTTAAAAAGGCTATCCAATACATCATTTCCATTCATATCCCCATTATTCTTACGGTGTTTTTACCGCTGGTGTTGGGATGGATATATCCTGCCATCTTTACGCCGGTTCATGTAATTTTCCTGGAATTGATAATGGGGCCCACCTGTTCTATCATTTTTGAAAATGAGCCAATAGAAAAGAATCTGATGCAGCAAAAACCACGACCATTCACGGCTAGTTTTTTATCGTGGAAGGAATTAAACATCAGCCTGTTCCAGGGACTTGCCATTACTGCAGCCAACCTGAGTATTTACCAATATGCTGTACAACAAGGCATGAATGAAGACACTACCAGGACAATGATTTTTATTACGTTGCTTGTAGCCAACATTTTCTTAACCCTGGTCAACCGTTCTTTTTATTATTCTGTGCTTACCACTATGAAGTATAAAAATAATTTATTAACGGGCATCATACTTACTACGATTGTTTTACTGGGCGTTATTTTATACGTCCCTTTTATCAATCATTTTTTTAAGTTTGAAATACCGGAAATTCATGAAATACTCATTTCTTCTGCAGCCGGCTTTGTATCGGTAATCTGGCTGGAAGGGTACAAATTTATCAAGAGAAGAATACAGCTGGATTCCATCCGTTAAAAGGTAAAGAAAAAATGCTTTTCTATTTACAATAATTAAGGGTTGCTGGTTGTTGGATATTGGTTTATAAGAAGCATCAGAGGCGGGGAAGTATGCAACGGATGCTGTGGAACAGCAACTGCGGCAAAGTGGGAAAACTCAATAGCAACAAAACCGCATACTGGCGGTAGTATCGTTATTAGATGAGTGTTTTAAATTTTAAAATTAATGTGGGGAGAAATGAATTTTTTATGTTCCAAACAATTGCAAAATCAATCCCGAAATAGTCATGTACTATGCGATTTCTAAAACCTCTGATCCGATGCCAGTCAATCTCTGGATAATTATCTTTGAAATTGTCAGGTAAACGATTTGCAGCTTCTCCAATTATTTCAAAATTTCGGACAACAGCGTCGATAGTTTTTTCGTCTTTAATGAAATCTTCGAAGGATAAGTTACTGGTATACTCAAGGATTTTTTTACCACTTTCGATTATATCTTCAACCAGAAGATTTGGTTCTCGTTTAGACATAAATAATTTCAGATTCGAAAGTGCGGTAATGTTTTTGTTTTACTCCATTTCTAGAGACCAAGTCAATATTTTTCTTAAGTTTTTTCTCAATAAATTCTGCAAGGTCAATAAATTCAATGCCAATTGATTGGCTAAAATCAACGATGATATCAACGTCACTTGATGGGTTAAAGTCATCCCGTACCACAGAACCGAACAAGCCAATGGAACTGACATGATATTTGTCAATAAGTTCTGGCTTTAACTTTGTAAGAATTTGCTTTATGTTATTCAAGTCGGACATGCTGCAAATATAAAGAAAGTTTCCATTAGCCATTGCCACCTACACCAGTATTGCGGCTATTATACGCCACAAACAAATTTTAAGAAATTCATGAAATACTAGTTTTTTCTCCAGCAGGTTTTGTATCAGTCATCTTGCTGGAAGAGTATAAATTTATCAAGAGAAGAATACAGCCGGTTTCCGGATTGGGTAATCAAATAATTGTATTTTCGCAGAAATAATTTATCGCTTGCCACCAGTAATTTTATATTATGCCATCCCCTTCTTTGTACTGTTGCTTTCAATAGAAGCATGGTTTTCTTACAAAGAACAAAAAAAACTGTACGAAACAAAAGACACTTTTACCAGTTTAGGCCTGGGCATCGGTAACGTGATTACCGGATTTTTTACCAAGGCTTTGATATTTGGCCTGTTTACCTATTTATATAATCACCGGTTGTTTACGGTGGATGCAGGAATCTGGTGGTACTGGGTTTTATTATTTTTTGCTGATGATTTTTCCTACTACTGGTTTCACCGCATTAGTCATCATGTAAATTATTTTTGGGCAAGCCATGTTGTACATCACTCCTCTCAACATTATAATTTGGCGGCAGCACTGCGGCAAACCTGGACCGGCAATGCCACAGGTGCTTTTCTTTTTTGGGCCTGGATGCCGCTGGTTGGCTTTCATCCCATCTGGATTTTATTTATGCAGCAGATCAGTTTAATTTACCAGTTTTGGATACACACCGAAACGGTGCATAAGCTACCTGCGCCGGTTGAGTTTATTTTTAACACACCGGCTCACCACCGGGTACATCATGGCAGCGATTTAAAATATTTAGACAAAAACCACGCTGGTATTTTAATTATCTGGGATAGGTTGTTCGGAAGTTTTCAGCCAGAAGAAGAGCGGCCTGTTTACGGGCTTACAAAAAATATAGAATCTTATAATCCGGCTTTAATAGCCTTTAAAACATGGGGCGAATTGTTTAAAAAAGCACTTACTTCCGGCTCCGTTAAAAATGGGGTGCATTATTTTATAAACCCACCCGGCTGGAGCCATGATGGCAGCAGCAAGACAACAGCACAGTTGAGGAAAGAAGCCAATACGCCTGTTAGCTAAAAGATAATTTATCGTTTTATACTACTCCGGAAACTGTTTACTATCAAGGCCAGGTATAACATTCAGCGCATTTTTATAGTACACTTTTTTAAGCACTTCATCCGATAATCCCATACCATACATTCTCCAAAAAGCATGGTATTTTTTGTGGTAAGGAAAATACTCATCGTCCGTTTCCAACACCCGGAAATAAGTGGCATATTCCTCGGGTTTCCAGTTGTCTTTGCCAAACAATATCCTATCCTGGTATTTTTCAAAAAATGCTTTTGCTGCTCTTGGCTGCCTGCCAAGGTCAGAAATTATAGCGCCAAATTCTACATATACATTTTTGGCTGAATCTAAAAAGTTACCCAAATTTTGAAGATCGTTTGCCATCCACCCAAAATGAGCTGCTATAAATTTTGTTGCAGAGTGCTTAATAAAAACCTTGTGTTGCTGTGCTATTAAATCATCCCAGGATGGGCTGCTATTGTCCCGCTTTCTATCCGGATGGGTAGTAAGTTCCAGCCAGCGTTCGTTGTGTTTATCAACCGGCAACCAAAAACTTTTAGGATCGGCCGTGTGTATCAGCACCGGGATATTTAATTCGGCACATTTATCCCATATTGCATCCAACCGTGGATCGTCAATGCGAATAATACGATTCTTCTCATCCTTAAATTCAAGCCCCAGATCTTTATAAATTTTTAAACCTTTTGCACCTGCTTTTACATCGGCATCCAATTGCTGCAGTTTATCGGCAACCCATTCTTTTTTCCCAAATCCAACAAATGAAATATTGGTAAACAGTATAAGCCTGCTGGAATTTGCTGTGTTTATATTATCGATGCTGGCCTTTAAATAATCGCCATCCTGTACATCAAAAAAACCATTTCGTTGATTGCCGGATTCTTTATAACTACGGCCGCTTAAATTAACCATTACCTGCATGTTAAGTGCATCCATCTGACGCAATAACTCAGGCAAATTTTGTTGGGGCATTCCCCATTGATGGTTGTGAACATCAATGAACGGGAATTTTGCCCGAACCAATTTATGCTCTTTTACTTTTAGGGTAGATGCAGGTTCATACTCCTCAAACCCCATGACAGCTTGGGTATAACTATTTGACACAACAAAAAACAACAGAACCGGGATAAAAAACTTAGCTGAAAATTTTATACGCATTTTGTAAAATTAAGTAACAAAGCCTTTTGTAATTTACCGTTCTTAAAAATGATTGGTTGCAAAAAAGCGCTTCATTCAATACTCCCGTAGCTTACTTTTTTTTCTCCTTACCACTTAAGTCCATATAGTCAACTACCAAATTTGCAAGGGCTTTTACACCTGTTGAAAAGCCACTTTCATCAATATAAAAATCGGGGGTATGATGACTGGCTGTAGTTAATGGATTACCACCTTTTGCCATACCGCCAACATTAATAAACAGGCCCGGAACTTTTTGTTGAAAAAAAGAAAAATCTTCACCACCGGTATGAGCTACGGATAATATTACATTTTCTGCACCCGCTGTTTTTAGCAGAGAGGGCAACATTTTTTCGGTAAGCGCTACGTTATTAAAAGTGATGGGATAATGAGAACTGAAAGGGATCAATACTTCTGCAGTTGCACCCGCAGCTTCTGCAGTTTTGGTTGCAACCTGCTTAACTCTTTCCACTAATAATATTTCATCAGCATCACTTAGTGCCCGGATGGTACCCAACATTTCCACCTGCTCGGGAATAATATTACCCCGGTTACCGCCATTAATGGCGCCAATGGTTACTATGCCGCCATTCTCCGTAACATTTAAATTACGGCTTACAATTGTTTGCAGGTTATTAATTATTTGTGCGGATGCTACAATGGGATCAACAGAAAACCAGGGATAGGCGCCATGAGATGACTTACCTTTTACAGTTATTTTTACATCGTTAACGCTGGCATAAAAACCGCCGGGACGATATGCTATTTTTCCTACTTCCATTTGTGCGCTGATGTGCAAACCAAATATGGCATCCACCGATGGATTATTCAATACCCCTTCTTTAACCATCAATTCTGCACCACCCTCTTCTCCTCTCATTACACCTTCTTCTGCAGGCTGAAAAATAAATTTCACTGTGCCAGCCAGTTCACTTTTTAAACCACTCAGTACTGTTGCCACACCCAGTAACATAGCCACATGCGTATCGTGACCACAGGCATGCATCACCCCCACTTCGTTGCCGCTGTAAGTTGCTTTTACTTTAGATGCAAAAGGAACTTTTGTTCTTTCAATTACCGGTAGTGCATCCATATCTGCCCGTAAAGCTACAACTGGTCCGGGTTTGGCTCCTCTCAATAATCCAACCACACCTGTATGAGCTACTCCGGTGGTTACGTCCATTCCCAATGCCTTTAGCTCTTTTGCAATTAAAGCTTCAGTTCGGGTTTCATGATTGCCCAGCTCGGGATGTTCGTGAATATCCCTGCGCCAGCTGATAACCTGTTGGGCTGTTTTGTCGGTTGCAGATGCAATTTTATTTCTTAAGACTGATGGTTGAGCGATAACATTGATCGAGAAAAAAACGAACAAAAAACACAACTGGTATTTCATAGTGATTTTTTTTGCAAAGGTTAACTCAATATGGAGTACAAAAAAAATAAAACAAGCTACCAGGGAAAATGAATAAGAGAAGCCTCAACTTAATACATACCATCTATTTTGAACGACTATCAAAGAAATGAATGTAGCCCGTTTACAAAAGCAAAAATCCGACAGGTTTTAAGAGCCAATCATTGTGCATTAACCGTAAGTTTTGGTAAAGAAAGAAAACCTGCTATAACAAAAGATGATTTATTTTCATCCGAAAGGCTCAGTTAGCCAAAATAAGTTTCGTACTTTTACAAAAACTAACTGAGATGAAAATTTTTGTAGCCGGATTACCTTATGATTTGGATGATGCAGAACTTGAAGAAATATTCGAAAAGTTTGGTACCGTAACCTCTGCCAAAGTAGCTATGGATAAAGAAACCGGTAAAAGCAAAGGATTTGGTTTTGTTGATATGTTGGTAAGTTCCGAAGCAAGAGAGGCCATTGAAGGCTTGAATGATATTTCGCTGGGCAAAAAACCACTGGTGGTGAAAGAAGCTGAAGAACGCAGTGGTCCGCCATCTGGCGGCAACCGACCAGGTGGCTTTAGCAAACCAGGCTTCAATAGTAACAAACCCCGGTATTAAATTATGGCAGGGAGCAGGAATTACGAACTAATTAAAAAAAAATCTCTCCCATCACCCAAAGCAATTTTTATATATGCAGCCCTTTTTAATAAAGGGCTTTTTTAATAGCGGCATACACCACCGGTATTGCTTCTTTAAACCGGGTGTAAGTAGCTGATGAAATATTCTTTTCATCAAACGGCACCACCTTTACATATTCCTTATTGGCGCCCGCTATCCTTCCATATTTATATTGATAAGTAAACCATCCATCGGGTTGTAAATCAACTTCCTTCAACGCTGTATTGGGTACACTTATAAAAAATTGCGGTGCTCTCTTTGCAGCAGTGTTTTTAAGACGGGTAGTACGCAGACTGATGTAGGCTTCTTTAGCTGTTTCTACAGAGGGGTCAATCAACTTAACATCACTTGCCAGTACATTACGGTAACGGTAATTTCCGTTTTGGATACTGTTGTATAATTCTTTTAACACCCTGGCAATACTGTCTTTTAAAAAGGGATAATGGGTGCAGCCAAGAATCAATGTATTCATTTGTTGATGGGGATTGGTTTTCAACATGCCTTCCAGCAGGCTTACCAGGTGGTAGCGTACGTAATTGGAGGGGTCGTTTAACTGCATATCAAGGCAACTGCCTTTACCATCATACTCACATAATATTTTATTATTGGAGGTATTAAAATTGTATAATTTTAATAAGGCTGTATCAATTGGATACTGTGTGTTTTTAATGGATGGCCCTTTATAATCCGTCCTGGTTTGTTGCAGGGTATCTACAAAATAAGCCCAATCTCTGTCAATGCTCTCTGCAAGCCCCATACCACCCTGGCTTACAACAAATGGCTCCTGCATCCCCATGCCCTTTGCAAACGCCTTTAAGGTTCGTTGATAGCCGTTAGAAGCCACCGTACCTGCTGTGGCAAACACAGCAATTACACCCGTACCATTTTTTTGCTGCCACTCCAATGCAGCTTTGGCGCCTGCATCTATTACACCTATTACGCTGATGTTGGCACCTTGCTGATTCAGGTAAAATTTAATATCGGGTAAGGCGTAAGCGGTGGCAGTATTGCAGGCTACTACCAGCATTTTTACGGGCAGTTTATCTTTAGTGATCCAGGTGTTTTTTTCAAATAGAGCATATTGCTTTCCCAATAAAAAATAAATATTCTTTAGGATATGTTCTTTAAGCAAATCCGTTTTATTTTCGGCTGCATAATTGCCATAGGGCATATTACTTTGGTCGGCCAGGTATTGGAAATACTCAGATTCAAAATCCGGCTTACCATCGGGTTTTTGCTCACCGGTTGTATTGTTAAAAAAGTCAAGCGTGAGCAACGCATTCAGTACCGTAAGACCGCCTGTACCTGAGTCAAAAACACCAATGGGTAAAGTAGTTTTTGCTGGTTGCGCTAGTGAAGTTGTTGCCATTATCAACAGGCACATGGACAAAATATTTTTCTTAACGAGTAAAGAAATTTGGGAAGAATAACTCATAAAAAATTTTTATAAAAATGATGACAGAATTTTATTTATTTAAGTTTCAAAATTGCCCGTTATTGGCCATTTCTTATAATTTATTTTTGATGGGTGGCCGTACCCTTGCCTTGGCTTTGTTGAAAATATGCTGACCTTTATCTATTCCTTTGCGTAATTCCTTTTGCTCTTCCAATGGCAGGTGATAAACTGTTGTACATTCCTGTGAACAGCACCCATCGTAGGTTACAGCGCATTCGGCACATTGAATAAACAACAGGTGACAGCCATCATTTTTACAGTTGGTATGTGTATCGGCCGGCTTACCACATTGGTGGCAGGTGGCAATAATATCAGGTGTAATCCTTTCTCCAAGCCTGTCATCAAAAACGAAATTTTTTCCGATAAACTTACTATGCATACCAGCCTCATTTACCTGCTTTGCATAGTTGATGATGCCGCCCTCTAAATGAAAAACATTGTTGAAGCCGTGGTGCAACATATAGGCACTGGCCTTTTCGCAACGGATACCACCTGTGCAATACATGATGATGTTTTTGTCTTTTTTATCTTTCATCATCTCTACCGCCATGGGTAGCTGTTCTCTGAATGTATCGCTGGGCAATTCAATGGCCTGGGTAAAATGTCCCACTTCATATTCGTAGTGGTTGCGCATGTCTATCACCACTGTTTCTTTATCTTTCAGCAGTTCATTCATCTGCCGGGCATTTACATAATTCCCTTTTCTTTCCATGCTAAAAGAAGGATCGGTAATTCCATCAGCAACAATTTTTTCCCGTACTTTAATTTTTAAAACCCAAAAAGATTTACCATCATCATCGATGGCTGTATTCAGGCGTAAATCATTTAATGAAGGTATACTGTACAGATATTTTCTCAATTCATTCAACTGGCTATCAGGCACACTTATTTGCGCATTGATTCCTTCCTTTGCAACATAAATACGACCAAATACATTTAAAACATTGAGGTGAATATACAGGTCATCTCTAAATTGATTTGGATCGTCAATAGCAAAATATTGATAAAAGGAGATGGTGGTACGATGTTCGGTTTCTTCGTACAAAAGCTTTTTGAGTTCCACCTGCGAAACCCTGTTGTGTAGTACTGCCATAAAAATTAATTTGATTCCACGAGCTGTGGAAAATCTTTAAAGATTGGATGCTTGCAGGGCAAACCAAATTGAGTAGCAAAGATATAATATTCAGTTGGGGTGTGATTAAGTGTTTGAGAGACCTCACCCCCAACCCCTCTCCGAAGGAGAGGGTAGCTTGACCCAGCTAATGCATGGCTCTTTTACATTTTGTAGACAAAGTGATAACATTAACTATTGTTCCATTCTATATTCTACTAAAATGTACCGGCTATATTAAAAATTAAATGAGATGTTATTTCCCTTGCCGGATGTATTCATGCTGCCGCCAATTAACCCTCCAAAGCCAATGCGTAGAGCTGTTTGGCCACGGCGGCCATTTTCGTAGGCAGCTACAAAATCTACCCGGAATATTTTAAGAATGTTTTCGATACCGGCAAATACTTCCACATGATTGTTGCTGTTGTTAACATAAAATGTATTGGTGCCGGCTACGAGGAACCAGTTAAGTTTTTTAAACAAAGGGACTTTATTGGTAAGCAATCCATTAAAATGATGCTCCAGGTGGGCGACAGAATAGAACGATGCTGTAGTGCTGTTACCATAATAACTTGCCAGTTGAAAACTATTGAGATAATCGCTGGCAACTGCGGTAAGGTTACCATTAAAATGCTGATAGTCCTGTAAATAAACTTTACTGTTGTTTAAAAAACCGCCAATGCTCAAGCGGTATTTCAGCAATCCGCCAATTTTAAAATTAAGATCATCAGCAACACCCAATTTCCATTTATCAAAATGTACGCTGCTTCCAAAAACACTGTTGATGCCCTTGGTATAATTAAAAGTAAACGTAGGATATTTAGATCCGATGGCTACTTTACTGTTTGGAAACTGAATGTACTGCTGGCCTGGTTTAAAACTTATATCCAGGCTTACTATGAATGCTTTATGTGGTGTAAACTGTTTATTCAGTTGCTCTGTTGGATAATTAGGAGTAATGTTACTACTGTCTTTTTTAAACACAGTAAAACGGGTTGTATTATCCAGTGGTTTCCTGTCTTCATACAGGGCATCCAATGTTATGCGCAAGCCATTTTCGTGCCGCTTGGTGAAGCTAATATCTGCAAAAGTATTCTCGTAGGTTTTCATAAAATTATCGCCATAAAACAAGGTACTGATGCTGTTAATCAAAGGCTGAATCGGACTCTCCCTGTTAAACTGTGTTACCCTGCTACCCGCCGCAAAACTCCAGCTATGTCTTTTTAATTTCCCTTCTTGCTCAAAATCCAGGGTACTTAAATTAACCTGTACCCAACCGTTTAAATGCCGGTTGCTAAAGCCATACCGAAGGTTAGGCTGAATAGATAGATTGGTTTTTGATTGTTTCAGGTTTTTATTAAATGCACCGGATGCATTCACTACCAAACCTTCTGCTGGGTTGTATTCCAGCCCTTTCAGCAATGGATTAAACGACCAGCTATAATCACCGTTAATGGAATAATGCCTTCGGCGGATGCCACTCCAGAAAGCATCCAACAAGGTGATTTTACCCTGCTTTTTGTTAAGAGAATCGATGGTATATTTACTCCTGGCAGAATCCTTTTGCACCTCATATATACTGTCTTTTACCTGGTAATCTTTTATCTCCTCCCGTTCCAAAGGCATAGGGCGAATGGTATCCCAATAGGTTTTTGGTTTTTTATTTACACCCGTATCATACTTAATAACTACATTATCAAAATACCCTTTTTCAAAAGCAGGCTGCAGGTTGTAATTGGAATATACATTTACAAAATTTGCTACCGCATCTATCCCCAATTGGTTAAAAGTAAAATGTAGCAACTGGTTTTTTACCCGCCAGGTTTCACTGTTTACCGGTACATGAAACTGGGTTATTTTTAAGCTGTCGATAATTTCTAACTGCGATTTTTTAGTGAGCGTTAAATCAAGGCTGTGGATACGCCAATCGCCTTCGGTAATATTAATAATACCAGAAAAAAGCGGCTCGAAGCTACGCCTGGGTGTTACCCTGATGCTGTTGATTTCTTTTCCATCTTCAAAATAACTACCTAAAAACTTATACCGGTAAAAGTTAAGCGCCCCATCTGCAATGGGAGATATAAAGCCACGTGGATTGAGCTTCTGTGTAAAAATGATTACATTATTTTGGTAGAGACTGATAAAAGTGGGGAACGAAAATCCAAAGCCGCCACTGCCGCTTACCCGGCTGCTTTTTACTTCCAGCTTAAATTTCTCTGGCTTTTGTGCAGCCACTTTTGCAATGGATTCTGAGAGGTAAATGATACCTGCTCCCGTGGTATCGAGGCCCATACTATTCCTGTCATCCTCTGGCACCTTTTGCCCCATAATTTTTTTGGGCAGGCGCCTTAGTTTGATCATATCTTTTGTGTACAAGTCGCATGAAAATGCATTTACTTCTTTATTATAAAAGGGCCGCTTTTCAATTGCCTGCCTAATGACGGCATAAGCAGCATCTTCTCCTCCACTTTGTATTACAATCTCTTTCATTACCAGTTTTTGTTCTGATAAAAAGAACATCAACTCTGCATCTTCACTGGTAAGCGTAATTGTTTTTTCCTGGGTGGCATAGCCAATGTGCTGACAAACTACCGTATAAGTTCCGGGCCTTACTGCGATGCTGTATTTGGCCCTGTTATTGGCACTTGCACCAATGGTAGTACCCTTGATGGTAACGGATGCATAGGGCAATAAATCGCCTTTGTCGCTAAATACTATCCCGGTAATTTTTTGAGCTGATGATTGAAGACAAGTAAAGACTAAAAAGACTGATAAAATTTTTCCCATACAACGTTTTGTTCGGGGCCGAATGTAGGACAGTTGTTGTTAGAAAAAAACTAAAATTAAACCCAATTATTTTCTTATACTTTGCGAAAATAACTCCCTGACAAAGCCCCGAAACCTGCTACCAATGCACCTATCAATGCGGTAGCCAGTATCAACAAAAAAGGACTGTCTGTTTTAAGAATTAATAACGACACTTTATGCGCCAGCAAATGTTGGTTGTTATTGCTGATATACCATGCTAATAATCCCCAGCCCGCAAACAATGCAATGAACCCTGCCGTAAAAGAAACAAGTGGTTTTTGTGGTATGGCCAATGCCACAATAAAGGCAACAATTGCAATGATCCACCAGGGCAAATACAGGCAGGCAGCAATACTGAGGAGGGCGGTAAGCATGATGGTTGTTAGGAATTTCATTGTTGATGTATTTGTTGAATGTGGTTGAATATTGTTGAAGGTGGTTGAAGGTGGTTGAAGGTGGTTAAACTTTGTTTACATCTTCTTTGGCAACTAACTCTTTGCAAAACTCATTGTCCATTTTACTCTTTTGCTGTTAATCTCTTCTTTGGTCATCAGCCACAAAGAATAATATTTTCCCTGCGCCCATTGGTTAATAAAATTATCGTAGAATTTGCTGCCGGGGTTGCCACTTTGCCCACCGGGGTACACACCATATGCCTCGGTTTTTTGAGACAGCTGTACCACCATCCGCCAGCTTGGGCCGTGATCATCCCTAGCGGCATTGATACAATGCTTACCTCCGCCAATGGGCAATTCCATCCTGCTGAATGGTGCCAGTTTAGTAAGATGATTTACATGCGTGCCTTTATATTTTGCCCATTCCAATTTACCCTCACTTTCTATTCTTTTTAAATCAACCACGGCTTTTTTAAAAGCTGCTGTTACATCATCCTGCAAATTTTCTTTTTGTGTGGTTTCAATATTATCGACAAACTTATAGGCGGAATCTCCCAGGATACCATCCAGCAGCGAACTTTCAAAAGGACGCAACATTACTTTGGGCGCTTTTGCAAATTCATCATCATAAACTACTTTTTCAAAATAATCCCAGGCAATTTCAAAAACAGTAGGTCCTTTGGCAGCTACTTCATTATTAAGATCCCAGTTTTTAAGTATTTCAAAATATTTTTTGCCGTCGGTATCCAATTCATCAACTTTCATATTTTTTAAAAACACCGGTCTTGCAGCTTCTGCAAATACATCGTAATTATTTGTTTGCATGGCCATCATATCTTCTACTGTAATATTTTCCATGGCAGCCAATTTGCGGTTAACAATCTGGCCACGGTAGGGAGGATAGTTTCTACCCAAATAATAAGGATAAGAAGTATCGGCAGGTTTTTGATTGGCACTGCTGATAAAGCCTCTTTCGGGGTTGTATTGCATGGGTGTTTCATCCATTGGAATCATGCCCTGCCACATAAAACTGCTGTCGGTGCCCGGCATTACAAAGTCTCCCTGTCCTTTCCATTTGGCCGGCCAGTTACCTTGCGTACGTATGGCAATGTCTCCGTCCTTGCAGGCAAAGGCACAGTTTTGTCCGGGATTTTTAAGATTGAGTGCAGCTGCAGCATAGTCTGCATAATTTTTAGCACGATTGAGTTGACTAAATATTTTGAGCTCATTGCTAGGGTCGTGGGCTGTCCAGCGCAATGCGTAACAGTTGGTATTGGGCGACCTGCTGCCACTAAAACTTTTATCGTACATTACCGGGCCAAACACTGTATAGGCAACCGTATCAACATAATTCAGGCTATCTTTTACTGCAATATTTTCTATCCGGAATTCTGTTTGTTTCCATTCATTGTTAAACCAATATTCTTTACGGGTGTCGTCTTTAAATTTTATTTTGTAATAGTCTTTTACATCCCGGCCGCCATTGGTAAAACCGAAAGCACAATTTTCATTAAATCCAATAATTACACTGGGTGCTCCGGGAAAGGTAGCGCCATAAGCACTAAAAGTGGGCGTACTTAATTGCATCTCAAACCAAAGCGAAGGCAGGTTTAATCCCAGGTGTGGATCATTGCATAAAATAGGTGCCCCGCTTTTTGTTTTCTTTCCACTTACAGCCCAGTTGTTGCTACCGTTACTTCTATCGGGTTGCAGTCTTTCTAATGCCAATAATTCTTTGTTATCAACATAAAGAGAATCTACATTCAAAGGCGCTTTTGTGATAACTTTTGGCGCAGCATAAACGGTTCCCTTTGGGATAATTGGGTCTAAAGAATCCTGCTTTTGCGGATATAATAGATCAAAGTCTTCCTTGCTAAAATAATTTTTAGCATTGTTCATTTCAAAATCATCATCTTTTCCGGATAAATCATACGACATATATTTTAGAAACAAGGCAGTCTTTAAATTACTCCATTGTTCTGGCATGTAGCCAATTAGTTTGTACTCCAATGGCAACTGACTTTCTTTGATAGAATTGATGTAGGCATTTACGCCGGCAGTATAGGCATCGCAACTGGCTTTGCTTTCCGAATCTTTTTCCATTTCCTTTAATGCAATTTCTGCAGCGTATCCCATTCCCAATCTCCGGAACTCCCTGTCGTGATTCAGTGCTTTTGCTCCGACAATTTCACTTGCCCTGCCTGCCGCAGCATGAGTTTGTAATTCCATTTGCCACAAGCGAAATTTAGCATGCAAAAACCCCTGCACAAAATACACATCGTTCTCCTGCTCGGCAAACACATGCGGCACTAATCGTTCATCTAAATAAACATCCACTTTACCTGTAAGCTGGGGGAATTTTAATTCGGCAGAAAAATCATTTTCATCGTTTTCTGCATTTTGCCAAATGCCATGTTGGGGGCTTAGCAATTTTCCCAAGGGGGCAGGCAACAATGTTTTTGAATTTAAGATAACTACCAGCCCGCTGGTAACTGCGGCTGCAATAATGGATGGCAAGATTCTCATATAAAATATTATGGTGTAAAGTAAGGAAATGCTTGGTATCAAAACAAATTGGATTGTTTATTTTT
>JANPNY010000744.1:0-1537 GCA_031427745.1 Chitinophagaceae bacterium
GCTAAATCAAAAAAAATTGAAGTACTTGAAACAATTTTAGATTATGAAATTCGATACAAAATCTACAATGAAAAACAGAAAGCTGCTATTATTGAATTTGAAAGGGAAGAACAAATAGTCATTGAAAGCGAAAGGAAAAGAGAAGAAGAACGACTACGGAAAATCGAAAAAAACAGTCAAAAAAAGAAACAATCACGCAACCCTTCTGACAAATCAAAAGATAGGTTTGCAATAAGTAACGAGTATAGAGAAAGTTGGTCGATTTATTTTGAAGCGTTTAAACAGTTCAAAGCAGAAAATAATAGAAATACTATAATACCCAAAAGCCATAAGCTTTATAATTGGTATAAAAGACAAAGAGAATTATATGGACATCTTGACGAAAATGGAATAAGAGCAATTCCCCCTGAACACTTAGTGCTATTGAATAGCGAAAACTTTTTTTGGGGAAACCCTAATGAAATTCAGTGGATGCTAAAATGGGAAAATAATTTAAAACTTGCTGTTGAATACAGTGAACTAAAAAAGCAACCATTTACTTGGGTTTATAGAGAAAAAAATAATCCGAATTTCAAATATAAGAGACAATCCCAATGGTGCAATGATCAAAGGATGAGACTTAATGGAGAACATACTAAAAGAAAAATAACACCATACGAAATAAAAAGGCTTGAAGACGTTAAATTTCTTAAAGCATCAGATGAAGTAATCCGACAAGTAAATGAAGTAACCATATTGGAAAGGTTGATACAAATTGAAACATATAAAAAAGAAAGATTAGCAATTGGAGATAGAAAATGGCTACCATCTCAAACTGATAAAAATCCTATTATTGCCGATTTAGGTAATTGGCTAAATGATAAAATAGAATCAATAAAAGAAGAAAAAAATGATAAAACTCAAAGAAAAATAACAAATGAAATAGAAGAACAATTAGTTGATTTAGGTATTAACATTGAATATGGCATTACAGGTTCATATTTTGATTATAATGTAAACGAGTATCTAAAAATGCGAAAGAAATTTCCAGTTGCTTTCCCAAAAGGTGAAGAAAGAAAAAAATACGATGCTGATATTAAGTGGGCAATTTTAAACAAAAGCAAATTTCACACTTATCCAGAATGGCGGCAAAAACGATTAAGAGAAATTGGCATAATAAAAAGCCCGATCAGTTAAAATTGGGCATCTTGCCTTTGTTGGTAAGTCTTTAAATTAAGCACCCTACTCGGCAAACGCCGATGTTGGTCTTTTGACCAACATCCGAAGCCACGGAGCAAAACATTTTTAGCAATAAAAAAGCATGTTGAAATCACCCACAGAATTGGCAAACAGGTTTAGGGAAATCAGCACACAGTAATTTATAAATTATAAGAAAGCAATTACAGCATTAGATTACATCGCTTCGCCGGTTGGTCGAAAAGACACAACCGGGGCGTTTGGATTAGCAAATCGTTATTATATTCAAAACACCAACAAAGGCAGAAAAGTACTTGCATTTAGTAAAACTAATTATTACTTTACAGGTGAATGTTATAAG
>JANPNY010000745.1:0-4818 GCA_031427745.1 Chitinophagaceae bacterium
AAAGAAATTCCCCCTTTTAAAAATCCTAAGCCGAGGTACACAGGTAAAGTTGAGTGGTTCGCCGGAACAGATAGTAGATGCAAAAGAAAAGATTGACCTCATTGTGCAATACATCGAACGCAACGGGCACATGAGTGAAAATTACTTTGAACAAATTTTAGGTGGCGACGACCAGCAGGCAGTTGATAATTTTATTGACCGAAATCCTAACGATGTGTTGGTATTTGGCCCCAATGGCAAAACCGTAAGGGCCCGAACCGCTAATCAAAAAAGGATGGTATCAGCCGTTGATAAAAATGATATTGTATTTGCAATTGGTCCCGCAGGTACTGGTAAAACATATACCGCAGTTGCGTTGGCAGTACGAGCGCTAAAAAATAAATCTGTAAAGAAAATTATTCTAACCAGACCGGCAGTGGAAGCAGGGGAAAATTTAGGTTTTTTACCAGGCGATCTTAAAGAAAAAATTGATCCATACCTGCGTCCCCTTTATGATGCATTGGATGATATGATACCTGCTGATAAGCTTGGGTATTATATGACGACCCGTACCATTGAAATTGCCCCATTGGCTTACATGAGAGGTCGTACATTAGATCATGCTTTTATTATTTTAGATGAGGCTCAAAACACCAACGACGGCCAGTTGAAAATGTTTCTTACACGTATAGGGGCCAATGCCAAAGCCATTATTACCGGTGATCCAACCCAAATTGATTTACCCAAAAATATGCGTAGCGGTATAGATAAGGCACTCCGCATTTTAAAAAATGTAGATGGTATAGCGCACATTGAACTGGATGAAGAAGATGTGGTAAGGCACAGGTTGGTAAAGGCAATAATAAAGGCATACGATAAGGATAAAGAAAATGATCCCGGATTTGAAAGAAGAGGGTGATTTTTAGACTTTAAAAAATATACTAAGAGGCAACTGCAAAGTAGCCTCTTTTTTTATGGGTGTAGCTGGTTATTGGCTTACGGTATTTTTAAAAAGAATACTACTGAAACCTCAAAATAAAATTACTTTCGAAGAATAAAATAAAATTATGAAAAAATTATTAGTGGTATTTTCTGTGGCGGTTGTAATGGTATTAACGGGCAGTTGTAATAGTAGTAGTAACTCAGGGGGTGATCCCAAAGCCACTTTATTGGCCTTTTTTGATGCAATGAGTAAAAAGGATATGGAAAGTGTGAGGAAATTGACCACATCTGAAAGCAAAGGAATGATCGATATGATGCAGATGGGCATGAATATGGCAAACGATAATACAGCGTTAGCAAATTATGATAAGGCAAATATGGAGATTGGAGACGCTGTAATTAATGGAGATGATGCCACTGTTATTGCAAAAGAAAAAACTTCCGGCGAATCGGTAACCTTTTCTTTAAAAAAACACGAGGGAGCCTGGAAAGTAGCGTTTGATATGGCAAGTATGATGCAAATGGCTACCGACAAAATGAAAGAGAAGGGAGTGAGTGCCGACAGTTTAAAGATGATGATGAATGAAATGAAAAAGCTGAATATAGATAGTTTGCAAAAAGTGTTGAAAGAAGGAATCAATGCCATTGATTCGGTAAAGTAAGTTTCGCAAAGCCGTCAAATTGTATTTTATTTTTTGATAAAAAGCATTCTGGTAAAGGATGCTTTTTATTTTGCATTAAATAAAGATGTTTAACTTTAATTATGAATCACCGAATAGGCATTATAATTTCTTGCATGCTATTGTTTGCAGGATGCAACAGTAAAAAGGAATTATCGAATACCGATATTGAAGTGGCTAAGACTTTTGTAAAGTACGTTTTGGAAAATGATTTTAAAGAGGCAGCTACCCTGGTTACAAATGATGCTGCCAATAACAGTTATTTAAAACAACTTGAAAAGAGCCAGCAGGAAAAATGGTCAAAGGAAGAGGCTGAGCAATACAAAAATGCAGATGTCATCATCTTTGAAGTGAGTAATGTTAATGACACCATTTCAATAATAAATTACGCAAACAGTTACAGGGTGCAGGAAAAGAGTAAAGTAAAAGTGGTAAAGATGAATGGACAATGGATGGTAGATTTGAAATATACTTTTTCCGGAAATCTCTAACCAAATTTCTAAATGATAAAGAACTTCTTATTAATTGGTTTGGGAGGCGGTATCGGCAGCATGTGCAGGTATTTGGCCAGTCAGCTTCTTTTAAATAAATCGTTTCCGGTAGCAACCTTACTAATAAATATTGCAGGCAGTTTTATCATTGGAATGGTTGCGGCTTATGCATTAAAAAGCGAATGGTTCGCTGCCAATTGGAAGTTGTTTCTTGCCACAGGCATATGCGGAGGTTTTACTACATTCTCTGCATTTTCGTTGGAGAATCTGCAGTTGTTGCAGCAGGGCAAATATCTGTGGTCGTTGTTTTACATTGCAACAAGTATTGTATTGGGCTTAACGGCCACTTTTTTTGGATATAAATTAATGTTATTAAACTAATCATAAAATAAACAACAACAATCATGTACGTATTGCATCCCTGGCATGGCGCCCATTATGGTGATAGTTCACCTGAAAAAGTAAATGCACTCATTGAAATATCTCAGGGATCCCGGGCTAAATATGAAATAGATAAAGCCACCGGGTTATTAATTTTAGACCGGGTTATTTATTCCTCCTTCCACTATCCGGTTAATTATGGGTTTATTCCGCAAACTTTGGGAGAAGATGGTGATCCATTGGATATACTGGTTATTTGTAGTGAAAGTATTCAGCCTTTGTGCCTGGTTCAGGCAACGGTTATCGGCAATATGCAAATGATTGATAATGGTGAAAAAGATGATAAGATCATTGCTGTTGCTACCGAAGACCCAACAGTAAATCATTTTACCAATGTAAACGAGTTACCCAAACATTTTGTAGCAGTACTAAAAAATTATTTTGAAAACTACAAAGTGTTAGAAAATAAACTGGTGGAAATTGATGAATTCCAGGATAAGGAGGCTGCTTACCATGTTATTGAAAAAGCCATTGAATTTTATGCCGCTACTTATCCAAAAAAATAATTGTATTTAAAAACTATGAAAATGGATATCCAGACAATATTAATTGTAATACTGATAGGTATTGCTGCCGGAATGCTTGGTGGGGCTTGTCGGTGTTGGTGGAGGCATCATCATAGTTCCTTCACTGATATTCTTCCTTGGATTTTCCCAGCATTCAGCACAGGGTACTTCTCTTGGTTTAATTTTATTACCCGTAGGTATACTCGGTGTACTGCAATATTATAAACAAGGGCATGTAGATATAAAAGTTGCCTGCATATTGGCTGTTGGTTTTTTAGCAGGTAATTATTTTGGGAGCAAGGTGGCATTGAATCTTTCTGAACAAACAGTAAAAAAGGCATTTGCTGTTTTTATGATTATCGTTGCGATTAAGATGTTGTTTTTTGATAAAAAAGTAGCTGACAAGCACTCGGTAACAAAACTTGAAAAGACTATTAGCTAAAACATACAATTTTAAAAACTCAGGGCGTTACGTAACAGTGTCCTGAGTTTTTATTTTATACCCATACAAATGGTTTGTATTTCGATGCCCGACAGAACATCTAAAATCTTCTACAAAATTTATTGGCGACTCTCTCTAAAATGACTTAGTTATTAAACCAGTAATATCCTGTCATTCTTCCATCTTCATCCAAACCTTCAACCACTTTTCCTTATTTAACAACTTTTGGTTACTGTCAATCTGTCCCTAGTATAGCTTAAATACCTATTTTTGCAGTCAATTTTTATAATGGAACTGTTACAAACGCTCAATACCAAACAACACGATGAAATGAGGCAGGGAGAGGCATTTTCGCCAAATGCTGTATTGGAAACGCCTTTTAAAAAACACTTTTATATTGAAAGTTATGGCTGTGCAATGAACTTTGCAGATAGTGAAGTGGTGGCAGCGATTTTGCAAAGCAACGGTTTTGGTGCCACCAAAATTCTGGAAGAAGCAGACCTTGTTTTGGTTAATACCTGTTCCATCAGGGAAAAGGCAGAAGCTACCGTTCGTAAAAGATTAACCGAATTCCGTAAGTTAAAAAAAGCTAACCCGGGAATGCTGGTAGGCGTTTTGGGTTGTATGGCAGAACGGCTTAAAGAAAAATTTTTACAGGAAGAAAAACTGGTTGACTTGGTAGTTGGTCCGGATGCATACCGCACTTTACCCGGTTTAATACAAGAAGCCGAAACAGGCCAAAAAGCAGTAAACGTGTTGCTGAGCAGGGAAGAAACTTATGCAGATATTGCTCCAGTAAGGCTCAACAGCAATGGTGTTAATGCTTTTGTAAGTATCATGAGGGGCTGTAATAATATGTGTTCGTTTTGTGTGGTTCCTTTCACAAGAGGCCGGGAGCGAAGCAGAGATGCCAATAGTATTATAGAGGAATGTGTCGATTTATTCAACAACGGTTACAAAGAGGTTACCTTACTTGGCCAAAACGTAGATAGTTATTATTGGACATCCTCTCCCAACTCCTCCCAGAGAGGGGCTTATGAAGCGCCTGTAACCTTTGCAAAGTTGCTGGAGAAAGTTGCGTTGATCAATCCTTTGTTAAGGGTCCGGTTTTCTACTTCTCATCCCAAGGATATTACCGATGAAGTACTTTTTACCATTGCTAAATATTTTAATATCTGCAATTATATTCACCTGCCGGTGCAAAGCGGCAGCAGCAGGGTATTGCAAATGATGAACCGGACTTATACCCGGGAATGGTATATAGCCAGGGTAAACCGGATAAGAGAAATTATACCAGACTGTGGTTTATCTACCGATATGATTACCGGTTTTTGTAC
>JANPNY010000746.1:0-3399 GCA_031427745.1 Chitinophagaceae bacterium
GTTTAAGTCATCTAAAGTTGCTGTTAATGGTTTTCTGTCCAGGAATTTCTGGCAACTACCAATAATAAGTAGTAAGGGTAATGCCATCATAAGGCTCCCTATTTGTTTAAGCAATTTTTTCATATTTATTCAATTTTAAAAAATTAAAAAGTAATATTTAAGCCAAAAGTAGAAACCATTGGAATGGCACCACCTGCGTTATCAACGCCAAATGAAGTTGCACTACCACCAAATTCTGCTGTGTAACCCAGGTTATTTTTCCAGGTTTTGAGGTTTTGCACATTAGCAAAAGCCCGCAGGTTTTTTATACGAATGGAAGAAAGAAGTTTTTGAGGAATATTATATGCAAGTTGTACATTTCTGATTCTAAAATAGCTACCATCTTCGATACCGTAGGTTGATGCTTCGTAGTTGATTCTGTGATCTTGTGCCAGAATAGGATCCCAGTTGGAAGTACCTTCTCCGGTCCATCTGTTAACTTTAAATGCTGCATAATTAACTCTTTGGAAAGGAGATTCTGTACCACCCCAGTTTCTATATACCTCATTTCCATAAACGCCGCCCAAATCAACATTTAAATCAAGTCCTTTGTATTTAAAAGTGATTGATCCACCGTAGGTAAAATCAGGTGTTGGATTGCCAATGATTGTTCTATCAGCAGTATTTATTTTACCATCACCGTTTACATCTCTGTACTTCAAATCGCCAGGACCATACACAAATTCAGTATTTACAGGAGATTTTAATTTATCAGCATAAGATTGGTATATCCCTTCTACAATGTAGCCATAAAAATAGCCAATAGGGAGGCCAACTGTTGTTCTGTTTAATCCATTTTGAATTGATACAGAAGGATCGGCTAATTCCAAAACTTTATTGTTATAGGTAGTTAAATTACCACTAACAGTAACAGAAAAGTCATTGGTGATTTTTTGATTCCATGATGCTGTGAATTCGGCTCCGGAGTTTTTAATACTACCAATATTTCTTAACCCATCAACTGCTCCGTTTGAACTTGCAGGAACAAAGGTCATCAGGTTTTTTGTAACCTTATCATAATAAGCTGCTTCAAAATGCAGGCGATTGCTAAATGCAGATAATTCTACACCAATTTCCATTGCATCAACGGTTTCCCATTTTAAGTTCGGATCTGGCAGGTATGCCTGTGAATATGCATTGTATACACTGTTTCCAAAAACTGCGGCTGAACCAGTTCGAAGCCCGGGGTAAAAAGGATAGTCGTATCCATACGTATTTTGATTACCTAAAATACCGTAAGATGCTTTTAATTTTAAGAAATCAATTGCTGGTATGTTTTGCATAAAAGATTCTTTGGTAAGCTCCCATGCAGCACCTACAGCCCAAAAATTTTGACTACGTTGACTTGGTGAAATTTGTGACGAAGCGTCTCTGCGGAAAGATGCATTTACAAAATATTTACCCTTATAATTGTACAAACCTCTTATTAAACCAGAAACGGTTGTTTTTTCCCATTGATTTGAAAATGCCTGTTTAGATAAAGGATCACTGAATCCATTGTCTATAAACCAAAATCTGCGATCATTTGGAATAGCTGCGCCGGTTGTACTTTGCCTTGCAGAAGCAAAGCGTCCAAAATAAGAAGAGTAGTAAGTTGTAAATCCACCCGTTGCAGTGATATTATGCACTCCACCAATACTTTTCTTATAATTCAATATGTAATCCTGCTGAAATTTCTTATAGGTTTGGTCATTTTCGTTTACTGAAGATACCCTGCCGTATAAAAATGCCTGGTCAATAGATGCATCGTAAGCATTGTACAAAGGACTGTACGACCTGTTATTAACATTGCTCATATCTGCGTATAACGTAGTTTTGAAATTAAAGTTTTTAAGAAAATTAACTTCTGCAAATACACTTGCTACGCTTCTAAATTCAATGTTGCTCCTGGTATTCCAGTCGTTTTCCAGTTGTAACAATGGATTTATTACGCCAGAGTTTTGAATAGACGGCAACTCGTAATAAAGATTTTGGTTCATGCTGTCTAATCCGTATGGATTTTTTGCATAAACAGATTTAGTACCGGAATTAACTAATGGAATTACTTTTCTGGCGGCATCCAATACCCAGGTAGCATCATATGGGTTATTCTGCCTGATGCCATTATAGTTGAATCCAACACGAATGTTTTTGGTAAGCTTGTACTCATCACTAAATGAAAAAAGTATTTTCTCCAGCTTTTCATGCCTTATAATGCCTTCATCTTTTATATAACCAATACCCATGGTAAACTTATTTTTTTCAGTACTACCAGATACACTTAAGTTATTCGCATTAAAATTAGCGGTACGTGTTACAGCATCTACCCAATCAGTATTGGCTGTCCATTTTGAATAATCGAAGGGAGAAACAGCTCCAATATTTACTTTTTCTTCTTCGTACAATGTTTTAAATTCCTCTCCACTGGCTAATGCTATTTTATCTACCAGTTTTTTAAACCCGTAAGATGTATTGAAATTGATAGTAACCTGCCCGGATTTCGCTCTTTTGGTAGTAACAGCAATTACACCTGCTGCACCTCTTACACCAAAAATTGCCAGGGAAGATGGATCTTTTAAGATTTCGATAGATTCGATGTCATTGGGATTGATGTAATCAATATTATCATTAAATACACCATCAACTACATACAGAGGTCCTACAGAACCAATACTAATGGTACCCCGAATACGAATATCTGGCGCTCTGCCAGGTGTACCATTATTTACAACAGATAAACCAGCAACCCTGCTTTGTAAAGAAGCAACCGGGTTAGTATTGGGCTTATCTGCAACTTCTTTACCAGCAATTTTTACAATAGAGCCGGTAAGGTCTCTTTTGCTGGCGGTTCCGTATCCAATTACCACGACTTCGTTTACATCTTTGGTGGCTATTTGCAATACCGCATTAATTTCCGTGCGGCCTGCAAGCGGAATTTCTACTGTTATATAGCCAATAGAAGAAAACACCAATGTAGCTCCATCCGGCGCTGAGATAGTATAAGTACCAGATGCATCTGATGCTGTTGCAACATTTGACCCTTTAATTTTGACAGTTACACCAGGTATTACAGAACCGTTAATATCAGTAACCTTACCAGTAACCCGTGTATCCTGGACTATAAAATCTTTTTGTGTAATTACCACCAGGTTGTTAGTCAATATTCTGTATGTTAAAACCGTCTCGTTTAAAATACCATCCAAAATTTCAGTTACCGGCGTGTTGGTAGCATTGATATTTACTTTACGGGTAGATGATAAAACATCATCATTGTATAAAAAACGAAAATTGCTTCGCTTTTCAATTTGCCTTAAAGCTGTTTTCAATTCAGCTGATTGTAGTTTTAAAGTAATCCTATCCTGTGAGTATGTTTTGGCTGAT
>JANPNY010000747.1:0-2893 GCA_031427745.1 Chitinophagaceae bacterium
ATGAAAGGTTAAATGATATAAAAGATTGAAGTTCGTATAATGGTTAGTTAAAAAAAACAATACATTTGAAGCCTGTGAAATGAAAACGAGTACAGTAAAAATTTTATATGCAAATCTCACTAAAACAGGTAATAATTTTTATATTTTCAATAATTCTATTTGGTAGCTGCCAAAAAGAATTAAGTTTTGAGAATACCGGAGGGGTTGTAAGTGGCACAGCAGTTTTTAGTTTAGGGGGATCGCCAGCATCCTGCTCAGGGTTTTCTTTGGGTGGCATATACAAAGCAGGCACCATTGTGAGTAGTAACCACTTTGTAACATTTGATGTAAATGTTACAACAATCGGTTCGTACATTGTCAGTACGAATACTGTAAACGGAATTAGTTTTAGTAAAACAGATAGTTTTACAAATACGGGAAGCCAAACAATTACTTTAATGGCTACCGGCACACCAGTCGCAAGTGGAGATTTCACTTTTACAGTAACTAATAGCACAGGAAATTGCAGTTTTTCTATAAACATCTTACCCGCAGGCCCATGGGCAGACATTACGTTAAACTGTGCTGATATTATTGTTAATGGGGTTTATAATCAAGGAGTTGCGTTAAACGGTAGCAACACATTATCTATACCAATAACAGCTACAACTGCTGGAACGTACTCCATAATTAGTTCGCTCAATGGAATTCTGTTTTCCGGATCGGGGTCTATTGCAGTTGGCACACGAACAATTTTACTTGCCGGAAGTGGAACGCCAATTAATTCAGGAACATTACCATCGTCAATTACCGTTGGGACAGCCGCTTGTAATTATTCTATTGACTTTATCCCAGGTTCAACGACAGCAACAGATTATTTAAGATGTACTGTTGATGGCGTACCAACTACATTCAATGTAAATTTAATAGTTCAAGATACTGCCGTCAATACTGTAAATGCGTTATCAATAGATGGTGCTGTATCTGCTTTAGCCAATTCTCCAACACTCTCACTTAATTTAAACAATTTATTAGGCCCGATTACTACCGGTACTTACGATTTCCTTTCTCTTACAACTCCAAACCCAATGTTTGCCTATCCTATTTATAATGATGGAACAGTTAGCTGGACACAATCTACCAGCAATCAACCGGGTACTTTTACCATAATTGTAACTGCCAAAACCAGCAACCGAATAACAGGCACTTTTAGTGGAACGCTGTATGGTGCGGATGGGGCAGGGCCCGATATAAAAACATTTGCCAATGGGGAATTTAGTGTGCCTTATTAATGATCCGCAGATATATAGAGCAGAGGTTTCAAAATTTCATTCTACAATAACCCTTCCTTAATTTCTGTCCATAAATCCCGGTAACATTGCGCTGCATAACTGCTGTTGGCAAACTCCATAACGGGCGCTTTGTGGATGCCCATTTTTTCAACATCGCTTAAGTAGGGAACATAATTCTGGAAAAAGCGCCTGTCTTTATGCAGCTGCTCCATTATTTCGTTGTGAAGATTTTTACGTAAGTCTACCATGGTAAAAAAGCACATCATTTTTTTAATATCCAATTCTTTTTCTTTAAAATAATCCTTCACCATGTTATAGGTACGGATAGAAAGTGTAGTGGGGATAACCGGCATCAGCACAACATCTGCTGCATTAAATATGTTTTCACTTAAAGCACTAAACCCCGGGGGACAATCAATAAAAGCAAAATCGTATTCTTTTTCTAATTGTTTCAAAACACTTTTAAGCCGGTTTTTATTACCCTTCATTTCTTCCAGCATAATATCGGCGCTTTTTGTGTTAGAGTCTGCAGGTATCACATCCAGCAACTCAAAATCTGTGCTTAGGGTTGCACTCTCCAGGTCTGCATCTTTTGTAATTAGTTTTTTAATACCGGGGTGCATTTTTGGTTTTGCTTTATAATAAAAACTGGAAGAACCTTGTGGATCAATATCCCACAGCAAAGTTTTAAAGCCATCGGCAGCAGCTAAATAAGCTAAGTTTACACAACTGGCAGTTTTACCTACGCCGCCTTTAAGGTTGTACAGGGCAATAATGGTCATAATGAAGAGTTTTAGATGTGTAGGAAAGATAAGTAATTTTTTTTGCGATAAAACAAAAGGTTTTAATACAAAAGGTTTTGTAGCAGAGCTGTATAGGAATTAAAAAATCAGCATCTGTGTTTATCATCTATTTTTTCATTGCTTCCAGCTCTTTTTGTAATCTGAACATTTCGTCTCTTAACCTGGCAGCCTCCATAAAATCCAAATCCCTGGCAGCTTTTTCCATGGCTTTTTTAGTGCCGGAAATTTTCTTTTCCATTTTTGGAATGGTAAAATATTCTTCTTGTTCTTCGGCAGCTACGGTAATAATATCCTGGTCACCGCCAATAGCGTATGGACGGCTGGGGTCGTAACCTTTTACATCCAGCACAGATCCCTGGGCAAAAATCTGTTCTTTGCTTTTGATAATAGTTTTAGGTGTGATGTTGTGTTTAATATTATAGGCAATCTGTATTTCCCTGCGGCGCTGCGTTTCGTCGATGGTTTTTTGCATGCTCTCGGTCATTTTATCCGCATAAAAAATTACCAGCCCATCCACATTCCTGGCGGCCCTGCCGGCTGTTTGGGTAAGGCTTCTTTCATTGCGTAAAAAGCCTTCCTTGTCAGCGTCTAATATTGCCACTAATGAAACTTCCGGCAGGTCCAATCCTTCTCTTAATAAATTTACCCCCACCAAAACGTCAATGACTCCTAAACGTAATTCTCTTAATATTTCAACTCTTTCCAAAGCATCTACCTCGCTATGGATGTACTTGCTTTTTATATTAATGCGATGAAGATATTTGTTCATCTCCTCCGCCATGCGTTTGGTTAAAGTAGTTACCAGCACCCGGTCGCCTT
>JANPNY010000748.1:0-1977 GCA_031427745.1 Chitinophagaceae bacterium
CATACCGCAGCCCAGTATTTCAACCCAACCCGTATGCTTACATACGTTGCAACCCGTTCCACCACAAATCAGGCAACTGATATCCATCTCTGCGCTTGGTTCGGTAAAAGGAAAATAGCTAGGCCTAAAACGCAGTTTAAAATCTTTGCCAAACATTTCCTGTACAAAAAAATACAGCGTTTGCTTCAGGTCGGCAAAGGATACATTTTCTGCAATGTACAAGCCCTCTACCTGGTGAAAAAAACAATGTGCCCGGGCACTGATGGTTTCATTGCGATACACCCTTCCCGGACAAATAATGTGGATGGGTAATTTGCCTTTTTCCATTTCCCTCACCTGCACGCTGGAGGTGTGGGTGCGAAGCAGCCAATCGGGGTTTTGAGAAATATAAAAAGTATCCTGCATATCCCGTGCAGGATGATTTTCCGGTAAATTAAGTGCGGTAAAATTGTGCCAGTCATCTTCAATTTCCGGGCCTTCGGCAACCGCAAAGCCAAGGCGTTGAAAAATGGATACAATCTGGTTACGTACCAGGCTAATTGGGTGCCGGCTACCCAATGGCAACGGATCGCCGGGCAAGGTTAAATCGATGGTATGGGCAGTAGTTGAAACCTGCTGTTCAGTGGCAACTTTCAGCTCTTCATATTTTGCTTCAGCAAATAATTTAAACTCGTTGAGCAGTTGCCCGAATTCCTTTTTTTTATCTGCAGCCACATTTTTCATTTCACTCATTACTTCTTTCACCAGGCCCTTGGTGCCTAAATATTTTATGCGAAAAGCTTCGGTCTCTTCGCTTTTATTGGCAACAAAATGCTTTATTTCTTTTTTGTAAGTATCTATCTTTTGCAACAAATTGTCCATGGCGCAAAGATAAGGAAGGATTTGGGATGATGAATTTCGGAAATCGGATATGGAATTTGTGATGGCTGATGGTGGAGGATATAATTGATTTGTGCTGTTTGATTTGAAATTTGTTTTGTTAGCGATGGGTTATCATTGTGAGGTTGTAAACCAGCACTTATTTGCTAAGTTTGCTCAAAATAAAAATACGATGTACGATTTGCTCGATTTTCTTGCCCCTGTGGATAGCTTTTTATTGAACAGCGATGAAGGCTACAACGATGGGCAACTGGCAAAACACATATCTACCTATCAAAAAGAGATGCCGGATGTAAGTGCGGCAGATATTGTATTGGTAGGCGTGAGCGAATACCGTGGTGGCGGACTTTTTAAACCATCGCTTAGTGCAGCAAATATCATCCGCAAACAATTGTATCAACTACATTACTGGCACAGCGATATTAAGATTGCAGATATTGGAAATATTGAACCAGGAGCTACCATTGCCGATAGTTATGCGGCTATTAAAACCGTACTGATAGAACTGCTGCAATTAGATAAGACGGTGATAATTTTGGGTGGCTCACACGATGTAACACTTGCCCAGTATTATGCTTACAAAGAAATGGGTAAAATAATTGAGGCCACCTGCATAGATGCCACCATAGATTTAAGAGGCGAAAGTGCCTTACGCAACGAAAACTTTTTACTGGAAATGCTTACCAGCGAACCCAATATGGTAAAGCATTACAATCATGTGGGCTTTCAAAGCTATTTTGTTCACCCACGTATGCTGGAGACCATGGACAAGCTTCGCTTTGATTGCTACCGGGTGGGTAGGGCTAAAGAAAACCTGGAGGAAATGGAACCTGTAATAAGAAATACCCACCTGCTGAGTTTTGATATTAATGCCATCAAATACAGTGATGCACCATCTTCAAGGTGTAGCCCCAATGGCTTTACAGGTGAAGAGGCCTGTGGCTTGAGCCGCTATGCAGGGCTAAGCCCTTTGGTGAGCAGTTTTGGTATTTATGGATACGAGCCAGCGGAGGATGAAAACGAATTAACAGCTAAGCAAATAGCTCAAATGCTTTGGTATTTTATCGATGGTAAAAACCGCAGCAAGCAAGAAGCCTC
>JANPNY010000749.1:0-11359 GCA_031427745.1 Chitinophagaceae bacterium
ATTACCCGCAGATTACGATTTAAAACTATTGAATAGTGCCGGAACACAGGTGGGTATTTCTCAGGCGGGCGGTACAACAAGTGAAACGATAAGCTATACTGCTGCTGCAGGCACCTACTACGCACAGGTATTTGGATACAATGGCGCCAACAGCGCCGCAAGCTGCTATACATTGAAAGTAGCACTGGGCACAGCAACCAAACCCGGCCTGTCCGCAACCGGTAATGGAGTAATTAAAATTTATCCAAACCCTGTTTCAGATATACTCAATATTAGTTTACTGGGAGAAATAAGCAGTAAAGGGGCATTTGAAATTTTAGATGGAAAAGGAGCTACCGTTTTAGTAAATGCAATTACGAGGAATCCTCAGGTTGTCAATATTTCCAAATTACCAAAAGGCACTTACCTGGTTCGTGTAAATAATGGCATCAATACCATCAAAGCCAAGTTTGTAAAACAATAGAATTATTGAAATAAATATTACTGAAAAAACGGCTGTCAAATGATAGCCGTTTTTTTTGTCAACAAACAGGTAATTAAAAATATCTTACATTTGAATCCAATTTGAAAATGATGGATACAGTTACAATTGATAAAAAAAAATTTGTGGTGATTGAGCAGGAAGACTACAATAAACTGCAATTACTTGCAGCCCAAAAAACCTTACCCGTAAAAAAACTGACACTGGCTGCCGGCAAGAAACATGCATATAAATTGATTGACAAATGGGCAAAAGGAAAGTAAGCATACTTGAACCCGCCTCCACCTCCGTTGCTGAAATTGCCCTGTTTATCGAAAGTAAAGGGCTACCGCAAACTGCCAAAAAATTTGTAGACGAAGTTTTTACTTTTTTTGAACAACTTTCTGACGACCGTATTACACATAGGCCGTGTGCCTATCACACCTGGAAATGGCTTGATTACCGCTGCACAACTTTCAAAAAAAAATACGTTGTTGCCTACCTATCCCAGCCAAAGGAAATAGTCATTTGTGATTTTGTTTCTGCTAAAATTTTAAAATAGAGTGAAAATAAAAATAACTAACATCAACATCGCTTTACAACGATGATGACCACTGATACCCATGCTTATCTCAAAATAAAAAAACCTGCGAAAGCCGGTTTAATCCATTGAAATTATTTTATTGAAAGGTGGTACTCACCAAAACTTTATCTTTTACCATCTCCCTCATTGCAGCAGCAATTGCATTTGCATCCAGCCCAATTTCATCATACAATTGTTTAGGTGTTCCGTGTTCTACCAATCTATCGGGAATGCCCATTATTTTAACATCCGCTTTGTAGCCATGTTCATTCATAAATTCCAGGATGGCACTACCAAAACCACCTACTACGGTTCCATCTTCTACCGTAATTATTTTATTGAATTTGCTGAATACTTCATGCAGCAAAACTTCATCTAATGGCTTCACAAAACGCATATCATAATGTGCCGGATTAATGCCGTCTGCCTTAACATCACGGATGGCTGCAGCGGCGAAATTACCCGGGTGGCCAAATGAAAGTATCACTACATCCTGCCCGTCTTTTAGTTTTCTTCCTTTACCGATTGTGATGGCTTCAAACGGAGTTTTCCACTCGGGCATTACACCCTCGCCCCTTGGATAGCGGATTACAAACGGACTGGTAGTACTTTCCAATTGTGCCGTGTACATCAGGTTACGCAATTCTTTCTCATTCATAGGTGCACTCACAATCATGTTGGGTATGCAGCGCATGTAGGCAATATCATAACAACCATGGTGCGTTGGGCCATCTTCACCCACAAGGCCCGACCTGTCTAAACAAAAAACCACCGGCAGATTTTGTATGGCTACATCATGTATAACCATATCATAAGCCCGTTGCATGAAGGAAGAATAGATATTGCAAAAAACCCGCATTCCCTGTGTAGCCAATCCGGCACTAAGTGTTACCGCATGCTGCTCGCAGATGCCGACATCAAATGCTCTGTCAGGCATTTTTTCCATCATGTATTTTAACGAAGATCCGCTTGGCATTGCCGGTGTAATGGCAAGTATTTTGCTGTTGGCTTCTGCCAGTTCAATTATACTGTGTCCAAAAACATCCTGGTATTTGGGGGGTTGCGGAATATCAAAAGCTTTCTTCTGTATTTCGCCGGTTACTTTATCAAACAAACCGGGCGCATGCCATTTTGTTTGATCTTTTTCTGCCAGCGAATAACCTTTACCTTTTACAGTAACGATGTGTAGAATTTTAGGGCCCGGAATATTTTTAAGATCCTGCAAAGTGTCAATCAACTTAGAAATATTATGACCGTCGATAGGACCAAAATAGCGCAGTTTTAGTGCTTCAAACAGGTTGGCTTTGCTGCTTACAATCCCCTTGATACCTTCAGTAATTTTATGAGCCACCTTACGGCTTAAATTGGTACCTGTTGGCAGTTTTCCCAACATATTCCAAACATCTTCTTTTATTTTATTGTAGGTAGGCGATGTGGTAATATCAGTAAGATATTCTTTTAAAGCACCTACATTGGGATCGATGCTCATGCAATTGTCATTCAAAATAATGAGTACATCACTATCAGCCACACCTGCATGATTCATGGCTTCGAATGCAAGACCCGCCGTCATTGCACCATCACCAATTACAGCGATGGATTTACGGTCTTTTTCGCCTTTATATTTTGCAGCCATGGCCATACCAAGGGCGGCGCTGATAGAAGTAGAAGAATGCCCCACACCAAAAGTATCATATTCACTTTCGCTGCGGTTGGGAAATCCACTAAACCCTTTATATTTTCTATTGGAAGAAAAATTATCCCTGCGGCCGGTGAGTATTTTATGGCCGTAAGCCTGGTGACCAACATCCCAAACCAATTGATCGTAGGGGGTATTATACACGTAATGTAATGCCACACTTAACTCCACCACACCCAAACTAGCCGCAAAATGGCCGCCGTACACACTCACTACATCAATGATGTATTGCCTGAGTTCGTCGCATACCTGGTGCATTTGCTCCTTACTTAGTTTCTTTAAATCGGCTGGGTTATTGATATTGGATAATAATGGCCCCGGTTTAATTTCCATAATGCTTTTTTAACTGTAGTAAAGATAAGTTTTTTAGATGTTTAGCGTCTTCTTCAAACATCTTAAAAGCCAAAAAGTTGGCGCATTGATGTTCTAATCGTTTTTTATCCTTGCTGCTGTCGCCGGTTATTTAATAAAAAAGACAAATAATTTTGCCGGAAATCAAGCTACCTCAGCCGTTACCCATCAGATTTTTTAAGGATTATAATGCGATCAAAGCACTTAAGTCTATCAAAAATAAAACTGCTAACAAATAATTTATAACGAGTTTCGCAGCCTGCCACATAAATTTCTGTAGAATCAGTTTCTAGTTAAAAAAGCTATTCAACCACAAAAAGCCAGCTGGACAAACTTGAATATTAAAAAAATGGACGAAAAAATTCCAACCCCGAATTATCTACTGAGCATCATGACAATGAAATGCCCGAGATGCCGCCGTGGAAAAATGTATAACAACAGCAATCCGTATAGCAACCTTAAACTCTCAAAAATATTTGACATGCCAGAACGATGTGCTGAATGTGGCCAGCGATACGATCTGGAACAGGGCTTTTGGTATGGTACAGGCTATGTTAGCTATGCGCTTGCGGTAGCTATTTCTGTAAGTTCTTTTATAGCCTGGTGGGTATTAATCGGCGTATCTACAGATGATAACCGTGTATTCTGGTGGTTAGGTTTAAACTGCGTATTACTGGTTATACTGCAGCCATGGCTGATGAGGCTTAGCAGGGTGATTTACTTAAATTTTTTTGTAAGCTTTGATAAGAATTACACCCATACAGCTCCCAGGGAATTTGATCATAAACAGTAGATAATGGGTGATTATTTTTTCTTGTGACGTCTGTTTGATGAAAGCTACTTTAAAAAATCAATCATCCAAAAACTTCCTTTAAACAACGGACTATACACTATAAAAAAACTGCAAAAGCCGGTAGAGATCCCGCTGTTACTCACCTGCTTTAAATATATCTTTAAAAATATTGGCACCGGAAAGTTCTTCAATATCCCCCAGTTCCAGTTCAATAGCACGGGTACTCTTATTAATTTCTAATAAGGAAAGAATGATGGATATTAACAGGCAAATAAGGCTAGTAGCAAATATCCAGTGAGCAATTACCATCCACCCACGAAAGATAGAATACATGCATAGCACGCAACACAGAAAACTAAATATCCCAAAACTTTGCATGTAACGGATCAAATTAATCCTGCTTCTTATATTCTTTATTTGCCTTAAAATATGTTGCTCCTTTTCTCCCCGGTTATATTCGTCATGCAGCTTTCTTACCAATGCAGCCAACGATAAAAAACGATTGGTATAAGCCAGCATCAGCAAAGTGATGGCAGGAAATAGTAAGGCAGGGGTGTTGATGTTGATTTCTAACATGGAGTAAAAATACAGCAGCGCTTCAAAATAAAGACTGTATTTGCGGAAAAAATCACCATGCTGCAGGAGGAGCAGCTTTTTTCACTCCGTTTTTTTTATCCATCCAATGTTGAAATTTGCTGGTTACCCAGGCACTTCCGGCACCCACTGCTGCACCTGCCAGTACATCGGTTGGGTAATGAACGCCCTGGTACATCCGGGAATAACCAACGGCCGAAGCCCACAAAAGTGACGGAGCAATAACATACCATTTGGGGAATAAAATGCTTAGAGAAGTTGCAGCATAAAATGCAGCTGATGTATGGCCTGAAGGAAACGAGTAGCCGCCCCCTTCTGTCCTTTTAATTATATCAGGATAGGTAATAAAAGGTCTTTCCCGTTGTACAATTACCTTTGTGCCATGTGTAATTATTGCTGATAAAGCATATCCACCCACCATATACAATGCATCTTTCTGTAATTCCTTATTATGTTTTGCCAGGCCCACAGTAAGTAAGGTAAGCGGCGCAGCAATATTAACTATCGTAACACTATTAGATGTAACTCTGGTAAAATCATTCTTAAAGGAAGATTCATTTTGATTGATAGATCTCACTAAATCAATATCCCAATTTTGAGCATTACCTGCAACCGAAAAAAACAGCACTGCAGCTGTAAAAAAACCTTTTAAAAACTTCATGGTAAAAGATTACAAGTTGAATGGAGGCAAGTTAAGTGCTTAAAGTTGATGTCAATAATTTTAGAAATTAAGCCAGGATAAATTTTTCTGTATTCTATGTTTAATTATTTCAGAAGAAACCTAGATTAGATAACAAACCATCAACAGGCAAAAAAAGAAATGATCTTACCCTTTTTTTAAATGGGTACTAACAGGAATATTTATTTTGATGCTAAAATTACGCCCCATATTAAATACTCCCATTCTGCCGGTAGACATGTTTTCTGCTGCATATTTAAGGCGGCTTAAATGATTTTGATAGGCCACATCACCCAGGTTGATGCCTGCTACATGCAGGCTGAATAAAGTTTTGCCTTTGCCAGAAACAACATCTGCCCCAATACCTGCATTCAGCAAAGAATAGCCTGCAGTGGCCGTTTCTGTATTATATACCGTAAAAATTTTATTTTGCTTAAAGGTATTATCCAGTTCAATTTTTGCATAGAAATTAGCAATGCCTTTTGTTAACGAATTAAAATTGCAGCGTACTTCATTTATTAATCTGGGTGCCGGAATAAAAGGGAGGTAGTTAGATGATTCAATTGCTTCTTTAAATTTTCCGGTAGTCATGGAAAAAGTATTTTCAATGTGCAGCCAATCCAACGGGTGCGGATGAATATCTATACTTGCCTCTATACCACTTAAAGTGGCATTACGCTGATCAAATTTAAAAGCGGCTAAATCTGCACCATCAACATTGATGGTTGAATCGCCGCCACCGGCAGCCTGCAGTTTTTTATAAAATATAAAATTATTAAACGTATTGTAAAACGCTGATAAGTTTACAGACAGATGCGTTGTATTAAATTCAAGACCGCCATCTAATTGCGTACTTGTTTCACTTTTTAAAGCAGCATCTCCATACTCATACCGGATGGTACCTTCATGTGCACCATTTGATGCCAGCTCAGGAATACTGGGTGCCCTAAAACCCCTTGCCAGGTTAAGTTTAAAGTTGAGTTGTTTAGTAAGTTGTGCAGCCATACCTGCACTTCCGGAAAAATTTGCAAATGTCTTTTTAAAGGCAGCGCCTTTTACTTCGTTGCCCTCCATTAAATTTTTTACATCCAGGTTTCTTGTATCGTAGCGGGCGCCACCACTTAAGGTAACTTTATTAATAACTTTTTGTGTGTACACAAATCCGCCGATATCAAACAGATTATAATTCGGTATTAATTGCTTAATTCCCCTGTTGGTGTTTTGTTGTTTCATCCCATTTACACCGATAGCCGTTTTAAAACCATTCGATTCTGGCAAGTGCCACTGTGCAGTGTAGGTAATTGTTTTTAAATCAAAAAATAAAGCCCGCTCTTTTAAATTTTCCGGGTTGCCAAATTCTTCCCGTTGGTTTTGCTGGTAGCCAACATTCAGCGTTAACCGGCTTTTACCAAACCTGAAAGAATTATCGGTGGCAATTTTAAAATGCCGGATATGCTGGAAAGGAACCAGCGGAAGGGTACTTGTAAAATCTCCCTTTGTGGCTCTTACTACTGTGCCACCTGCAACAGGCTTTACAAAATAGCCATTATCGTCTCTCTCCCCTTCTATAAGCCCGGCTTTTAAATTAAAATTGCTGAACAGCAAATGGCTGTAACCCCAGTTGCCATTGTATCCGGCGTAGCCGCCAACATTATTCTGACTGTACTTTGAGTTAAAAACTCTGCCATCGTACTTGTTTCTGTAATCAGCGGCAGCTGTGGAGGAACTGTACAAATTCCAGTTAATTCCGTTTACATTCCCGGCAATATTTGCATTGAGTAACCTTGCATTGTTATTGGTTTGATAACTGCTTAAAATATTTGCTTTAATGGTGTTATTTTCTACCGGCACATTGGTGATAATATTGATAACGCCGGCAATAGCATCGCTGCCATAAATAAGAGAAGCCGGGCCTTTTAAAACCTCCACTTTGTTTACACTTGATTCATCAATTTCAATTCCATGTTCATCACCCCATTGCTGCCCTTCCTGCCGCACCCCATCATTAATGGTTAACACCCTGTTGTAGCCAAGGCCCCGTATTACTGGCTTTGAAATAGCCGGCCCGGTTGACACGGTAGATACGCCGGGGATTTTTGTTAATGCCTCAATAATGTTGGTAGAAGTGGACTGCAACAAATCATCTCTCCTTAACAAAGAAACCTGGTAGGGCGATTTTTTTAGTTGTGTTGCAACACCCACACCGGTAATGATAACTGCATTGTTTTCGACTACCGATTGGGAGAGAGAATAATCTTTTTTTGTATCTCCGCTTATTTCCACCTGCTCGGCTGTTGTTGTATAGCCTATATGAGAAATCTCTACCAGGTGCTTTCCCTCGGGGATATTCGGCAACGAAAACTGCCCCTCTGCATTGGTGGAGCCACCAACTTTAATGTCAATAAAATAAACTGTTACACCCTGTAATGCAGCATGGGTGTTTGCATCGGCTATCTTTCCGCTAAAACTGCCTTTTAAATTTTTTGTAACCCCATGTTTGAAAGGGGATGGATATCCAAATGGTTTATTAGCCAACAGCAGCAGGACGGCACTCAAAAGAGCAACTATTTTTAAATCTTTCATCTGATAGACACTTAATTTATGTAACAATGTTGCAAATGTAAAACCATAGCAACAACTTACCCAAATTATTTACCTAACGAAATGTTATCGGAGATTTCTTTGGGTGGTTTTGTGCCAAAACCAATTAAATGTTATTATTTTGAAAATACACACCCGAAATCATTATTGAGATGTACGCTAAAAAAACAGGCATAGATCCCAGCTAGTACAGCAACGGGAATCTATGCCTGCCTTATATCAATAGGCACAAATAATAATTTGTAGTAAAGTCGGTAACTTATTCGATAATTACTTTTATAAAAGATTTTTCGTTACCAGGATGGGCAACTTCAATTTGATAAAGTCCTTTGACAACTGCTTTTGCAAGCTGTATTTCTTTTAACTGAATAGTACCTGCATTTAAAAATGAAGATTGGGTTATTGTTTGACCAGTTGCATTAAGCAGCCGCAAGGAATAGTTGCCTTTAGCCATGTTTTTAAAATGCAATTTTATAATGCCATCTGCAACCGGGTTAGGATATACATTAATGCTTCCTGCACCATTAGCCATACGAACTTTTACCACTTCACTATAACTTACCTTTTCGTTGTTGCCATTACTTTTAATGCGGTAATAATTCTCTCCTGCAACTGCATTTTCATCCAGCCAGCTATATACATAATTTGCTGTAAAGCTACCTTGTGACAGGGTAGTATTCACTTTAGTAAAACTAACACCATCTACAGATTTTTCAACTTCGTAATCTTTAATATTTATTTCATTGGCTACTTTCCATTGCACTGCAATTTTTTTGTTTTGTTGCCATGCTTTTACGTTGGTAAATGTTACAGGAAGTACAGTTTGAAAAGGGGATTTAAATACAACCCTAAACCTGTCCTCTGCCTTGGAAAGCGGGTTGGCAGTAATAGCAAAATCAATCTCACTTACCCCTGCTGTGCTGAGTTGTAAACGGTCGCCTGTAAATTTATCTTCCAGAAAAGCCTCGTACCCGGGGGTAAAATCAGTGGCTTCGAACCGAAAGCGGTACGGCAGTTCATTAAATTTTGACATTGCAAAAAAGATGGTATCTGTATTTTGAATATCACTTCTTTTTTCTATCGCAATTTTAACCGCATCTCTTAAAATACTCAGGCTTTCTTTTGTATTAAAACTGATTATCTTTTTGGCATCTTCATCCGTTGCTGCATTATTAAAAGATGAACTAAAAATATTTAAAACACCGTCAGTTAACCTATAAGCAGTATCGGTTTTTGCGTAAATATCCGAACGGAACAGCGGGAATAAAGTATTGCCCGTTGGCCTTGCGCCGGTAGCATTTGAAATACCCACAAGGCTGCTGGTTAAAGCAAGTTTATCCGATTCTTGAAACGTGATTGAACCGGGTGCAGTTACATCTAATAAAAATGCCTGTCCGGATTCTATTGTGCCATTAGACAGGTAACTACTTGCACTGGTTGTTTGTGCAAAGGAACTTCCAAGACCCGTAAAAGATACCCACTTACCGGGCTGGGTAAAGGATGTAAACATTTTGGGATCCCACAAATGATAACTACTCTGCTTTCCTAAAGTACCTGCCACATCAACATTTAATAAGCTAATAGCAGATGGGTAAGGATTACCAATAACCTGCCTTCCTGCAGCAACTGGTACGGTTACATTGCCAACATTTATTCTTCCCTTAGGTTCCAAAATTGTGTTTGCAGAAGGTATATACTGGTTACCAATTATAAAACTTCTGTCGGCCCTAACAAACAACATCCAACCTTGCTGATTTGTTATTTTTGTACTTAGGGTAGATGATGGCGTTAACCAGGATGATACTCCCGGTCCGCCATACAATATTGAAGCTGATGTGGTGCCCTGGTCAAATCCATTAGCAGCACTGTATACCCCACCCGGCCCAGTGATATGGGTGCCGTAACCAGGCCATGGATTATAAATACCGCCGCTTCCGTTGGGATTATTTTTATCAGGATTAACCACCCCCTGCATATATGCTTCGTTAATAGATGGGGCTGTGGCGCTTTGTAATGGCGCTGTAAGCAACCTCCACGAGCGGGTAGCTGTTGGGTTTTGAATAAACCGCTGCACTACAAATTTACCAGTGCCACCATATCGTATGCTGATGTTAGCGATAGTTGTTACCGGTGCAATATCTGCCGTACGGGTGCTGTTGGATACGATGGTAACATCGCTGTTGCGCAGGCTAAATGTGCCTCGGGTAAAACCCAATTCCCGGTTTACTGTAATATTGGAAAGCAGGACAACAGAATCGGTTGTATTGGTTTTATTTATCCATAAGTGGGCAAAATTCTCACCGCCAAATCCACCCTCATTATTTTTAGCTGCCGAAGCTGGCGCCGCAATGGTTGACATAGCAGTACCGTTACCACTAAAATTTGCAGGTCCGTCAAAAGTTACTTTTCTATCATTGTGAGTAAAAATACCACCTGTATTTCTTGTCCAGTTTCCACCCAGCGAAATATCTCCACCGGTACTTCCACCTAATACAAGGGTGCCGTTAATGGTTATATTTCTTCCCACACTCATACTGGCACTACCACCGGAATAGTTTTGCTGAATGGAAGAACCTGCGTCAATTTGTACATCGTAACAAACATATCCATTTCCTACAGCCGGAAAGTTTAAAGCGGTATTATTTTGAACCAAAACATTGGCCGGATAGCCTGCTCCATTGAAAGCAGTAGTCCATTCGAGACCTCTTGTATACACGCTGCCCGGTTTGTACAATAAGGTGGAAGAAGGACAGGTATAAGTGGGTGAATTAACCGTTACGCTTCCACCGGTTTGTATAGAGAAAGTGCCGGCAATAGTGCTGGCAATTCCAAAATTTAAAGCTCCGTAAGTGTCAATATTATTAAATGTGGTAGTTCCGCTGATGGTACCGCTGCCAAGGAAAGCCACTGTACCGATGCTGCCGGTAGCGTTAAAAGTTCCACTGTTGGTAAATGTTCCCCCACTTGATATAGAAAGATTATAGGCACCCGTCATTACCAGGCTAGCGGTAGCAGCAATGTTTACAGTATTTGCAACAGCATTTGCCGACTGTATATTTACGGTAGAGCCCGCAGGGATACTAATATTACTGGTGGAAGTAGGAACTCCCCCACACCAGTTAGCCGATGTATTCCAGTCACCTGATGCACCACCCACCCATTGGCCTGTTGAACTTACAGTTACGGTAACCGTATTTGTCATTTGCAAAGTACAACCAGATATTGAGTTGCTGGCCAAAACATTAAATGTAGTTGTGGTAGATAATAAGCCTGTAGGCAAACTGATGGTACCGCCTGTTCCAGCCACGGTGCTACCAATATTAATATTACCAGTGTTGTTTCGTAGTTGATACGTAACACCACTTTGTGAAGTTGTTATTTGTATGTTGGTTGAATTGCCGGTACATACATTCGTTGGGGAAGCTGTTGGCGTTATGTCGACGGGTAAAACGTTTACAGTGATGGTGCCGGTTGCTGTAACAGCGGATGCCGAGGTCGTCGACGATGGTGACGCCGATGCCGCAGGTGGCGCACCCGTTGACGCCTTTGGTGGTGCAGCCCTCTTCCCACCAGTTGCGTGGCCAGGCGTATGTGGCGGC
>JANPNY010000750.1:0-2183 GCA_031427745.1 Chitinophagaceae bacterium
CTGCTAAGCTTAAAAAAGAGATGGGATGCGATATGATCATTTGTCTCAGCCATCTTGGATATAAATACAAGGAAGACGAAAACAGGGTATGCGATTTGATACTTGCAAGGGAAACAGAAAATATTGATTTAATAATTGGTGGCCATACCCATACTTTTTTAGATGCACCGGTAGTTGTAAAAAACAAAACAGGTAGCGATGTTTTGATAAACCAGGTGGGTTGGGCAGGCATCATTTTGGGGCGCTTAGATTTTGAATTTTCCAGATTCAGGAATAAAAATTTATCAAATGCTCATACTGTGATTGTAGGTAAAAAAGCAAGCGAATAAAAAGTTTTTTTTTTCGATTAATTATCTTGATATTCGCCTTCTTACTCAAAAATTTTTTTATTCGTACGTGAAAGACCTTTTGGGGATTGCTAATAAAAATATTTTGCTCAATATATAAATTGCTTAAGGAATAATGGATAAAGTTTTTGATAAGGTGTGGAACAATTGCCTGGAGATAATCAAAGACATTGTAGAATGGCAGCACTATAAAACATGGTTCGAACCAATAAAACCCGTTGCATTAAAAGATAAGGTTTTAACGATTCAAGTACCAAGCCAGTTCTTTTTTGAATACCTTGAAGAACACTATATAAGCCTACTAGCTAAAACCCTTAAAAGGGAGTTGGGTAAAGATGCACGCCTTGAATACAGGATTATGGTGGATAGCGGTAACAGTAAGAATAAACCCCTTACTATGGATATTCCGGGACATGGTTTTAAATCTTATGCAAACAATGAAATGGACTTTCCTTTAGTTATAAACAACCCGGTAAAAAATCCTTTTGTGATTCCTGGTCTTAAAAAGATGCAGATAGATCCACAATTGAATCATGCCTATGTGTTTGACAGTTATATAGAGGGAGATTGTAACAGGGTAGCCCGCCGTGCCGGAAAAACAGTTGCAGAAAAACCAGGTACTACTTCTTTTAATCCACTGGTAATTTATGGTGGTGTAGGGTTGGGAAAAACACACCTTGCACAGGCAATTGGTAACGAGGTAAAACGCCTGCATAGTAACAAAGTGGTTTTGTACGTAAGTTCAGAGAAATTCATCAACCAGTTTATAGATCATGGTCGTAATGGAGCCATCAATGATTTTATTCATTTTTATCAGTTGATAGATGTATTGATTATTGATGATGTTCAGTTTTTTAACCGTGCCGAAAAATCGCAGGACGCATTTTTTTCCATCTTTAATCATTTACATCAAAGCGGCAAGCAATTGATATTAACGAGTGATAAAGCACCTAAAGATCTTGAAGGTGTTCAGGAACGTTTGTTAAGCCGTTTCAGGTGGGGGTTAAGTGCCGATCTACAGGTGCCCGACTACGATACAAAGATTGAGATACTGGAAAAGAAGATGAAAAATGACGGGCTTGAAATGCCCAAGGAAGTAGTTAAATACATTGCGTATAATATCAACAGCAACGTACGGGAGCTGGAAGGAGCGCTGATATCGTTATTGGCACAATCTTCGCTTAATAAAAGAGAAATAGATCTTGAATTGGCAAAGAAAGTACTTAGAAATTTTGTAAAATCCTCCAGTAAGGAAATTACCATTGATGCAATACAAAAAATGGTATGTGATTTCTTTGACGTACCCTACGATAAATTGTTGCAGAAAACCCGGAAAAGAGAAATTGTACAGGCAAGACAAATAACCATGTACCTGTCAAAATCTTTTACAAAAAACTCACTAAAAACTATTGGCGAACATTTTGGCGGCAGGGATCATACTACCGTAATTCATAGCTGTCAAACAGTAAAAGATTTAATGGATACCGACAGTTTATTTAAAGAGAGTGTACTGGAATTGTACCAAAAAGTGCAATTAGCATCGATGTAAAAATTTCATAAAATATAAAAAAACAAATCCGGGCTACCTATTTGCCCGGATTTATAATTTATATTTTCTGAAATTTTTACATCGATGCTAGTTGTACTTTTTGGTACAATTCTAAAACACTCTCTTTAAATAAACTGTCGGTATCCATTAAATCCTTTACTGTTTGGCAGCTATGAATTACGGTTGTATGATCTCTTCCGCCAAAAACCACGCCATCGTCGATGCGGTCTGCGCCGTGCTCGAGCAACAGCGCGCGGGGCGCTTTGCGATTGAGGCCGTTGTGCAGG
>JANPNY010000751.1:0-7464 GCA_031427745.1 Chitinophagaceae bacterium
GGACATCACCGGACACACGCAGGGTAAAGGCTTTGCCGGCGCTATGAAGCGTTGGGGCTTCGGCGGTATGCGCGCTTCCCATGGTGTTTCGATCTCTCACCGTGCACATGGTTCAACCTTGTGGCGCATTATATGCATCCATATGATTGTAAACTACATCCAATATGATCGCTATCCCGTTTTGATGACATAGATCAATAAATTCCTTAAACTTCTCCTTGGTGCCGTATGCCTTATCCAACGCACAATAAAATGTTGGATTGTAACCCCAGCTTTCGTTGCCGCTAAATTCATTCACCGGCATCAGTTCTATGGAATTAATGCAAAGCCGTTTAAAATAATTTATGCTATCTATCAGCATCTGGTAATTACGGGCATCACCAAAATCACGAAGCAACAACTCGTAGGTAACAAGGTTACGCTTATCAGGTTTTACAAAGTTGGTTACTTTCCAATTGTAAGCAGCCTGGCAGGTTTTGAATACACTGATGTAACCATTTGTACCTGCATTTACATTCGCATCTGTCGGATATGGCTTTAACCCCGGATAGGTAGCGTTTGTAATATACTTGTCATTCCATGGATCCAGTACTTTTTCTGTATAGGGATCAGCAATATATATAGTGTTATCCACCAGGTATTGAAACGAATATTCAAAGCCCGGCGTAAGTCCTTTTAGGGTGATCCAATAATAAATACCATCAGCTGTTTTATTCATTTGATTGGCGGCCTGCGGCAGCCATGCATCTGGTTGAAAATCTCCCAGTACAACTGCGTTTTGCTTATTGGGCGCATACAAAACAAGGGTAACAGAATCGCAACCGGGCCAGTAATTGATCCCTTCTTTTACGCCGGCCGGAAGTGGCAAAATAACATTTACAGGAGGTATATAAAATTGTAAGGTATCAAAATAGCTTGTACCATTTAAAATTACCTCTGCTATAAACCGCTGTGTGCCTGCCTGCACAACAGTAGTAGTGCCGCTAATAGTATTGGAACCAACAACAGTATTGCCAACCTGCGTTCCGTTGAAATATAATTTTAAACTTCCTGCGGCAGAAGAAGCCACAGCTGTTACAGCTACCTGCTGATTTAGTGTTGTATTTATTAACTCATTGGACAAGTTAAAAGTGGGCACCAATCCTGGGGTTGTAAACATTATACTGTTACTGCCGGCGGGATAGATGGGTATGTACATATCGCTGTTGTCAGCATTTTTTTGGACTTTGGTACCTGCACCATCCCTGAAAAGTATTGCAATCTTAAAAATTGTTTCTGCGCCCGGCACTCCGCCGCCAGCAGAATTGAAAAACGCCCTGGGGTTAGTAATGGTGAAACTCCACTTGTCATTTCCCAATGAGGTAGCGGCAGGCGCTGTTGTTGTGCCCCATACGGTAGAAACATATCTCCAGTCGCTGGTGGTATTGCTTAAATTAGTAATAACGCCTAAATGCATATAAACACCACCTGCAAAACCTTGCAGCCCTTTATTCCCTTTTGTTGCGTCCATGGTAATAACGATGGTAGAATTATCGTTGGGAAATTGTGGAGACCAGGTTAATAATTGTGATTTTGCAAAAAGAGACAAAAAAACAATACTTACTGAGAGTAATAATTTATTCATGTGGCGTATTTAATGTGTAAAATAAACACATTAAATCAAACTGCAAAAATTTGTTTAAAAAATTATTTGCCGAATAGTTTTTTGCCATCAACAAAAGTAGCCAGCACCTTTGTTTTTAGTATGGCTGATATGGGGCAACTCATCAAATCTGTATCCAGCACAATAAAATCGGCAGCTTTACCTTTTTCCAGGCTACCCTTTTCGTTTTCTTCAAAGGCAGCTTTGGCGGCCCATAATGTCATACCCAACAAAGCCTCTTGCCTCGTAAGTGCATTTTCCGGCTGAAAGCCGCCATCCGGATACCCCTTTGCATCTACCCTTGCCACAGCAGCCAAAAATGTTTTAAAGGGGTTGATATCTTCCACCGGAAAATCGGTACCCAATGGCATCCAGCCATTTTGATTTAATAATTGTTTGTAAGCATAGGCCGTTTTAATTCTTACAGGCCCAAGCCTGTCGCCTGCCCAATACATATCGCTGGTGGCATGCGTTGGCTGCACACTCGGTATTATATTGGCAGCGCCAAACAAATCAAAATCCATTTCATTTACCACTTGTGCATGTTCAATTCTCCAACGCAGTTCATTTTTACCTTTTAATACGTCTGTATAAATTTTCAATATCTGGCGATTACCACTGTCGCCGATGGCATGGGTGCATAATTGAAATTTTGACTGGGCGAGTTTGGTTGCAATTGTTTTGTAATGGTCGGGTGTATTCAATAGAAAACCTTTCCAGGCTGGCTTATCGGTATAATCATCCAAAAGACAGGCGCCTCTTGAACCTAGTGCACCATCAGCATACATTTTAAATCCACCCACATGTAAACCATGCGTTTTATAAGGGCCCTTTTTTAACCAGCTATCATAATATTGAGCACTATCACTGAGCAGCGCAAATATTTTCATTTTTAAACTACCCGCCTGTTGTGCAGCATCTACCAGCTGAATGGTATGTTCACTAATGCCGCAATCATGCACACCGGTAAGCCCATAAGAAAAACAAGTATCCTGTGCCTGTAAAAAATATTTAACCGCCAGTTTATCATCAATCAGCGGAATTTTATTTTCTGCAATGTCCATTGCATTATCTACCAGGATACCGGTTAGCACGCCATTCTTTTGTTCAATGGTTCCTCCATCAATTTTTGTAGCAATGGTAATACCTGCTATATCCAACGCTTTTTGATTTACAAGAGCAGCATGGCCATCTACCCTTTTTAAAAATACCGGCCTGTCTGGAAACAATGCGTCTAATTTTTCCTTTGATGGGAATTCTTTTACTGCCCAGTCATTTTGATCCCAGCCTCTTCCAAACAACCAGGTGTTTGGAGCGGTAGCAGCATAATCCTTCAATTTCTCTATCACCTCTTCAAATGATGTAGTGCCGGTTACATCGCATTTCCACATATCAGTGGCATAGCCGGTAAAATGACAATGAGCATCTATAAACCCCGGGTATATAGCTTTACCACCCATGTCTGTAATTTCATCCGCCTCATATGCTTTCAAAATTTCATCATTACTTCCGGTGGCTACTATTTTGCCATCCTGTATAGCCATTGCCTGTTGTATAGAAAAATTTTTATCAGCCGTATAAATTTTGGCATGATGCACAATGCTGCCTACCTTTTGCCGGAACTTACATGCCCCGGTACTTACTAAAAACAAACAGCAAAAAATATAGAGCAAACGGTTATTACAAAGCATATAAAATTATTTTTCTAAAAATACTATAAATGCTGGTTTCATAAATTTTAACTTTGGTGCAATCAAGGAAATTATATGTACAACAAGGAACAGACAACAGCCTTACAGGCAACCACCCAGGAATGGCTTTCATCTTTACATACCAATAAAATTATACCGGTTGACAGTAAAAATATTGACAACTTAAGAGCCCTCTTGCAATTTCATGAGTACCGTTATTATGTTCAAAACGATCCACTCATCAGCGATGCTGAATACGATGCACTATACAAATTATTAGAGAAAACAGAAAAAGAAAATTCCGCCCTGGTAACACCCGATTCACCTACGCAAAGAGTGGGCGCCGGGTTAACCATCGAGTTTTTGAAAGTAGAACATTTGGTGCCAATGCTTTCGCTGGAAAACTCTTACAATGCAGCAGATTTACTGGATTGGGATAGAAAGGCAAGGGAACTTTCGGGCCAGCAATTAGTGGAATACTGCATTGAGCCCAAATTTGACGGAGCAAGTATTTCCCTGATTTACGATCATGATTTATTGAGCCGTGCTGCTACAAGGGGTGATGGTGTGGTGGGTGATGAAATTACACTCAATACCAAACAAATTAAATCTGTTCCGCTATCTGCAAAATTTCACAGCTATGGAATTGAACAAATTGAAATAAGAGGAGAAGTATTAATTAATAAAAATAATTTTAAAACTTACAACGACAGGTTGATGGAAGAAGGGTTGCCTCCTTTTGCCAATCCCCGCAATGCAGCAGCAGGTTCCTTACGAATGAAAGATGCAAAAGCTGTAGGTAAAAGAAATTTAGAAGCATTTCTATATCATGTGAGCTGGGTGGCGAATGGTGAAAGATCAGTAGTAAATGAACAATTGGAACTGGCCAAGGAAGGTGGTGGTAAATTGATAACGGAAGATCGAAAAACGTCGCCCCAAAATACAGCGCCCACCACCCACAGTGGAATGCTGCAGATGCTTTGGGAATTGGGTTTTAAAAGTCCGAAAAAAGAAATGCTAGTGGTGAAAGGTATTGAAGGAGTAATTGCACACATCCACGAGTTTGAAAAATTAAGAGACGATTTGCCTTACGAAATAGATGGCATGGTGATAAAAGTAAACGACCTTGGTTTGCAGGAAAAGCTGGGCATGACAAGTCATCACCCACGCTGGGCGATTGCCTATAAGTTTAAAGCAAGACAAGCCACCAGCCAATTGTTGGGTGTAGAGTTTCAGGTAGGCAGAACGGGTGCAGTTACACCGGTGGCTAAAATAGAACCCGTGCAAGTAAGCGGAGTTACGGTATCCAGTATTTCTATCCACAATGAAGAATACATCAAAGAAAAAAACCTGGTGCTGGGTGATACCATCTTGATAGAACGAAGTGGTGATGTAATACCACAAATTGTAAAATCTTTTCCAGAACTGAGAAAGGGAAACGAAGCTGCTATACAATTTCCTGTTAATTGCCCGGTATGCAACCACCAGCTTTTTAAGCCGGAAGGAGAGGCCGTTTGGCGCTGCATCAATATTAACTGCAGTGCACAGGTAGTGGAGCGTATTATTCATTTTGTGAGTAAAGATGCAATGGATATAAAAAGTTTTGGCGATGCCAATGGGCGGAAGTTTTATGAAATGGGCCTGCTAAAAAATGTACCCGGCGTGTATGAATTAAACTTTGAAGACATTAGCAAACTGGAGGGTTTCGGAAAAAAATCGATCGATAATTTACAACTGGCCATTGAGCAATCAAAAACACAACCATTGCATCGACTCATTTACGGATTGGGCATTAGGTATGTGGGAGAAACAACGGCCAAAACATTGGCTAATGTGGTAGATCATTTGTTGGATTTTAAAGATTATGATATTGAAAAATTGCAGCAGTTAGACGATGTAGGTGTAAAAGTTGCAGGAAGCATTTTCAGGTTTTTTCATGATGAAGGCAACCTGCAAATGCTTAAAAAGCTGGAGCTGTTGGGCATTTCATTAAAAAACCAGAAAAAACAAACCACCGACAACAGCCTGCTGACGGGTGAGACTTTTTTGTTTACCGGTACTTTAAGTAAACTAAAAAGAAGTGATGCGGAGGAAATGGTAGAAAAAAATGGCGGTAAAATCGTTAGCGGCGTCAGCAGTAAATTAAATTACCTGGTTGTAGGCGAAGATGCCGGTAGCAAATTGGAAAAAGCAAAAAAAATTCCTGCTATAAAAATTATCAGCGAAGAAGATTTTATAAAATTATTACCCGGTTAGGAAAAATATTTTTTATATTTATACAGATTGTGCGGCTTCAAAGTCAGACTTCTTAAAACATCTCAACTTAAAAACATCCTCTCACTTAAAACATTTTCCTATGGTACCAAAAGTAAAAAACGAAGTGTGGAAAACAATAAAGCTTGATCCTCAAAATATTTCTCTCCGGAGATATGCGGTATCCTCACTCGGCAGAGCAGCTAGTTTTCGCACCAATTTGTATGAGGATGGAAAAATTTTGAATGGTTCCGTCACCTCCGGTTACAGAACACTGAACCTTCATTTTGAAGTAGGTAATGGCACCATTTATTTACACAGGGAAATAGCAAAGCTTTTTTGCAAAAAAAAATCTTCCAAAGCAAAATATGTAATTCACCTCAACCATAAAAAGCAAGACAACCATATTGATAATTTAAAGTGGGCAACACTTAAAGAAATGAGCGACCATCAACAAAACAGCCCGCTAAAAATTGCCTACAAACTGGTGCAAGGCAACAGAAAAACCGGATTAAAACTGGATGCCGCTAAAGTAAAAAGTATCAAAAAAATTCTCCGGCTTAAAAAAAGAAAAATCACCTATAAACAACTGGCTGAGCAATACAATGTAAGTGAGATGACGGTGTATAGAATTAAAAGCGGTGAAAACTGGGGGCATATTAAATAGCCTGCTCAAAATATTCAGCAACAAAAAATTAAATGCAGGAGCCGGCAACAGTTCCTGTTTTTATTTTGTTTACATTAAAACAAAGTAATCAGCATGCTACAAAAAGAAACCCTACTTTTTTTAAAAAATTTAACCAAAAACAACAACAAGCCCTGGCTGGATGCCAACCGCAAACAATATGAAGCGGCTAAGGCCAACTACCTTGCAGTGGTACAGGAAATAATTGATGCTGTTGCAGTTTTTGATCTGGCTGTTGGAAATTTTAAAGCAAAGGACTGTGTATTTCGGGTAAACAGGGATGTACGTTTTAGTAAAGACAAAAGCCCCTATAAAACCAATATGGGCGCATCTTTCAGCAGCGGAGGAAAAAAAGCCAAAGAAGCAGGATACTACTTTCATGCAGAACCCGGGCAAAGCTTTGCAGCAGGTGGATTTTATATGCCCGAGCCAGCCGAACTGGCTAAAATAAGGCAGGAAATAGATTACAATTTTAACGATTGGAAAAAAATTGTAGCGGATAAAAAATTTATTAACCATTTTCCCGGCGGCGTAGATGGCGTTTCAGTGCTGGTTCGTCCACCAAAGGGTTACGATGAAAATAACCCTGCTATTGAGTATTTAAAAATGAAAGGTTTTATCGTAAGTCGCCCACTTTCGGATACAGATTTAACCAGCAAAAACCTTGTAAAAGAAATTGCTGCCTCCTTTGCAGCCATGAAACCAATGATTGATTTTTTAAACCATGCAGTGCAGTAGCAGCTAATCGTTGAATAATCAGTAATAAAAATTTACAAGCAGCAGTTTTTTTTAAAACTCCGTTTTGGAGGTGAACAAACATTTTTTTTATCAGTTGCATTTACAAACCACGGTGTACAAAATAAAACCGGGCTAACAGGTAAGGTTAGCCCGGCATTCAGTATTTATTCAATGTAAAATATCAATTCAAATCCCAATTAACACTTCCGTCTTTTTCATCTTTAATGGCAATGCCCAGTGTATTTAACTGGTTGCGGATTTTATCGGATGTTGCATAATCTTTTTTTGCTTTAGATTCTTTACGGATGTCTATCAGCAGTTCCATCACACCCTGCAGGGTATTGTTTTTGCCGCTCACCATACTGGTTAAACCAAATATATCTACCAGGTAAAAGGTAAATTGCTGCTGCATCAACGCCAGTGTACTACCTGCAATTGCGGTGGTTTTTACATGA
>JANPNY010000752.1:0-3200 GCA_031427745.1 Chitinophagaceae bacterium
TTAAGAGAGAATCTTGTCTCTTATCTACCAAGGATTGAGATTGTATATCCTGTTGGGATTTATATTGGTTGACAAATATGGCAATTGTGATCGGTAAATAACAATGCACAATAATTGGTAAATAAGAATACACAGCAATTCGGTAGATAGCAATACACAGTTTCGGTAAATAAGCGTGCACAGTTTCGGTAAATAGCAGTGCACAGTTTCATCAAATAAGGATGCATGATCCATTATTAATTGTCCAGTTTTGACAGCCGCAAAAAAGGCTTACAAATATGGATAAAAAAACAATAGGAGATTGGATCATGTATTACGAAGTTCAACGATTACATCGGGAAGGTTTAAGCTATCTGGCGATTGCAAATACTTTAGTCATGAACCGGCGCACGGTTGTCAAATATTTGGCAATGAGTGAAGCTGATTATGAAGTGTTCCTTGAAAAAAAGGATACCCGAACTAAAATATTGGATTCCTTTGAGTCATTTGTAAAAGACAGGTTAACGGCTCATCCTGCTGCCAGCGCCGCCCAGGTGCATGACTGGTTAAAGGAACACCACAAACGCTTTCCGGCCATCTCGGCCAAAACGGTTTATAATTTTGTGATGGCCATCCGTCAGAAATATGCCATTGCATTGGAGGAACCCGCCCGGGAATATTTTGTTGTAGAAGAATTGCCCTATGGTCTTCAGGCCCAGGCTGACTTTGGTCAATACATTGTGCGTAACACGGAAGAAAAGCGAAAGAAGGTTCATTTTTTTGTGATGATGCTATCCCGTTCAAGGATGAAGTTTGTTCGTTTTTCTGCCATCCCCTTTACTTCCAGAACCGCCATAGACGCACATGAAGAAGCATTTAAATATTTTTCAGGAGTACCAACAGAAGTGGTCTATGATCAGGACAGGCTGTTTTTGGTGGACGAGAACCTGGGTGACTTATTGCTTACCCAGGATTTTAAAACCTATGTTTTTGAACAATCCTTCAACCTTCATTTTTGCCGTAAGGCAGATCCACAGAGCAAAGGCAAGGTAGAGAATGTGGTAAAGTTTGTAAAGAATAACTTTCTGTATGGCAGAGCCTATTTTGATATTGGTACGCTACAGGCGCAGGTTTTAGGCTGGCTGGAAAGAACGGGTAACGGAATGCCACATAGCACGATTCGTAAAGTGCCTTCACAGGAATGGATAACCGAAAAGGAATACTTAAAGCCATTTGTATCCACTCATGTACTACCTGCATACATTATGCGCTATGTGCGCCTGGATAATACCATCGCTTACCAGGGTAACTTTTATTCGGTACCGCAAGGCACCTTTAAAAAAGATGTGTTGGTGATGATATGGCTAAAAGATGAGGAACTGCATATTCACGATGATCAAAGAAATTTTCTCTGCAAACATCCGGTTGCTCAAAGCAAAGGTAATAAAGTCATCAATACCGATCATAAGCGTGACAAGTCTAAAAAATTAAAGGATTTAGTGGCTGATACAGCCGCTTTATTTTCCAATCCCACGTTGGCCGTTCAATATTTTGAGCTGATCAGGCAAGTAAAGAGCCGCTATTTGCGTGACCAGGTGCTGGCTATCCGGGAAGCCATCAAAGGATGCAATGAAGAACTGGTAAACAAGGTGCTGGAAAAATGCATACAGGAGCGTCATCTGAGTGCTGTCGCCTTTTCTACATTAATAACGATACATGAGCAAGAGGATCAATCCATAACAACTCCTATGGGGAAAATAATCTTACTGGATCCCACTAACACCAGCAAGGCAGATATAAGGCCCGACAAAAGAAATCTGGGTGACTATGAAGAAATCTTCAACCGGTAGTCCGGTGCAATGGGAGGAGATGATCCCGCAGTAGCAAAGAACTTTAAAAGCTCTTGCCAGATCATCGCCTCACATTGTACAAGCCCGCGGCAGCGTTGAACTGCCTGTTTATTCAATACGATTCATTATTAAAAGCAACCAGTTTTATTTACTAAAAAACAACACATGAAAGTTAAAAACAAAATCAGCAGTCATTGCAAGCAGTTAAGGTTACCCGCTATTGGTGAGCAGGTTCAACAAATGGCAGATCAGGCTTCAGCAGCCGGTATTAGTTACCTGGAGTTTGCAGAAAATCTGCTGGATGTAGAAATCAAACACCGCAACCACAAAGATCAGGAGCGGAAAATAAAAACGGCAAAACTCCCTGGCACGCATGACCTTCAAGGTTATGATCACTCGCTGGTAGATGGCATGCCTTCCGCCAAACTGGAACAGTTAAAAGAACTTACCTGGCTGGATCAAAATTTTAATATGGTCATCATGGGGCCTAACGGTATCGGTAAATCGTTCCTGGCTGCAGGGCTGTGTCATCATGCCATTGCGGGTGGTTACAGAGCTTATTTTAGACCCATGGAACAAATCATGTCCACGCTAAAAAACAAAGACATTTTAAGATCCGCAATGGTCGATTACAGGCGGCTGTTAAAAGCGCACCTGATCGTGATCGATGACATCATGACCATCACCATGGCAAGAAACGAAGCCAATAGTTTTTTCCATTTTATTAATGCGCTGCATGAAAAAGTATCCCTGGTCATTACCACCAATAAATCCCCCAAACAATGGGTAGAAACAATCGGCGATGAAGTGATAACAACAGCCATATTAGACCGGCTACTATATCGCTGTGAAATCATCAAATTAACCGGCGAAAGTTTCCGGTTAAAAAACAGAAAAACAATCTTTGAAAAGGTTGCTTAAATTCATTTAATTTTATTCCACGTCATGCGTCCTTGAAATGAAACATTGTGCACTGCTATTTACCGAAATTGTGCATCCTTATTTACCGAAACTGTGCATCCTTAATTGCCAATTACTGTGCACTGTTAATTACCGACTACAGGCGTAGGGTGAAGCCTATCTTCCACCTGAAATATGCCGTGACTACTTATATTTTTACGAGTAAAAAATTAAAAGAAAACCAGGTTTTGCGGAAGTGACAATTGGCCTACTTCAGGTGCTGAAATGAAGCAAGATTTGTGTGCGGCTTTCCCATGCCGAACGTTATTAAGTTTACCAGAATTATTACGGCACACAGATTACTAAGAGGGTAGACACAGGTCGGAGTGATGCGCATGTTGATTTCTATAGTAGTCCACTACCTTCTTATTATTGAATATCTACTTCTTCAAATTCAGGTATTGCTTCTGC
>JANPNY010000753.1:0-1953 GCA_031427745.1 Chitinophagaceae bacterium
CTAAACATTCTTGCTTTACAAAGGCGCTGTAACGAATAGTAAACACCCATAAAAATACCATTGCCTACAAATGCAAATATTACCGCATTGGTATGCAAGGGTCTCAGCCTTCCAAATGAGCCGTATCGTGTAATGTTTAAAGATGGAAAAACCAGCTGTAAACTCACCCATAGGCCCACCAGCATGCCTACTACGCCCCACAAAATGGTAGCGTAAGCAAAGTTTTTAACTATCCGGTTGTCGTAATAGAATTTTTCTACCTGCATAATTTATTTAGTTTGATTTTCGGTTTCTAAACTTGATTTTGGTTGTTCTTTTATGTCATCATCAAATAACATTCTAATGGAAGGGGTATAGTCATCATCATACTGCCCGCTTTTTACACTCCATAAAAAGGCAGTAAGAAACGAGCCGGCAACTAAAATGCTGATACCAATTAAAAGGAATAGTGCACTCAATTAAAAACGTTTTATGATTGCTGTCAAAAGTACCAGTACGCATAAAACTAAAGGGTGAGCATTATCAAGTATGCGTATGATATAAATCATTCGCCAAAATTTAATATTTTATTTTTTTGTCCGGGCTAAGAAGCAATGTGGTAAATAGTTGCGTCGCCCTCTTGTACTTTATACCTATGTGGAGCTGTTATCGGCAATAGGAGTAAATGCGGTAAAAAAATGTGTGGTTGATTATTAAAAAAAACAGGTGTTTAAAAAAATAAGAAAAGTTAAAAATGCAAAATTATGGTCCTTCAACCTTGAAATTTTTTTTAATTGATCAAAAAGCTAATGATTAAAACCAAATTCAAAAATCCATTCCTTACAAACACTTCAGTATTTGGGTAATGTATTTTGAAACTATCATTCGTTTATATTTTATTCTTTGTCCCAACTAAAAATGGAGATACGATAATAGAATTTTCTCCGGGAAAATCAATTTTACAACCCTTTCGCTTTTGCACTTAATGAGGATAGTAGCGTTACCAGCAATACGATACTAATGCTGCTCGCCGGCATCAGTATGGCAGCTACAATAGGGGAAAGACTAGCTTGTACGGCAAATGACAAGCCTACTATATTATAGAGAATAGAGAGCGTAAAACTGGCAGTGACAATGTGTTTGCCCGATTTGGCATAGGCTAAAAACTGGTTGAGCATCTGCACTTTGTCGCCATGCATGATGGCATCACTTGCAGGGGAAAACTGGGCAGTATTGTCACTAACCGCAATGCCAACATTACTTTGCATCAATGCACCGGCATCGTTTAAGCCATCGCCGAGCATCAGCACGTTTTGGTTAGCCGATTGAAGGTTTTTGATGTATTCCAGTTTTTGCTGTGGTGTTTGGTAAAACTCCATTACAGCATTATTGCCAAATAGCTTAATTAAATTGGTTTTTTCAGAATCGTTATCGCCTGATAAAATATGCAGTTTGTACTGCTGATTGGATAAATTTTTTGCAAGTTCAGTAACACCCTTTCTATATTGGTTGCTTACATTATACCTGCCCATGTCAACATTATTAATGGACACATGTATGTGTGTGCCCGTATCGTGTGTTACGATGCCGCTGGTATACTGGTTGGCAAAAGCGGCGGATCCAATTCGTACTGGAATGTTATCCAGCCTGGCTTCCAAACCCTGGCCTGCAATTTCCCGAAAGTCTTTTAAAGGGGCTGTACTTTCGGCAACATCGTACAACTCAGCCGCAATTATTTTACTCAACGGGTGCGATGATTGGTTTACAATTTTCTTTATTACCGATAGTTCCTTTTGTAACAGCGGAGTTCCTTCGTACAATACCTTTGTAGAATGGCTTTGCGTAATAGTGCCGGTTTTATCTAAAACAATGCTATCGACTTTAGCCATCGCTTCTATTACAGAGGCATTTTTTAAATACAGTTTGTTTCTTCCAAAAATCCGCAACATATTACCATAGGTAAAAGTAGCCGAC
>JANPNY010000754.1:0-2499 GCA_031427745.1 Chitinophagaceae bacterium
AATAACCGACCACATCAGGTACAGTGAACTGGTGAATGAATTACAGGAGGCAGCCCGCAGTAACCTCATCTTTGGCTTGCATGTGCACGTGGGTATGGAGAACAGGGAACTAGCTATTCATATTGCCAACTCAGCCCGTTATTTTTTACCGCATATTTATGCACTCAGCACCAACTCGCCTTTTTGGGAAGGACGGGTAACCGGTTATAAATCTTTTAGAACAAAAATATTTGATAAATTTCCCCGTACAGGTATACCCGATTATTTTGAAAGTATTGAAGCCTATGAGAGTTATGTAAAGTTGCTGGTAAAAACCAATTGTATTGATAATGCAAAAAAAATATGGTGGGATTTAAGGGTTCATCCTTTCTTTAACACTGTAGAGTTTCGCATTTGCGATATACCGATGACTGTGCAGGAAACGATTGCTATTGCGGCTCTTTTCCAGGCGCTGTGCGCCAAGCTCTACAAACTACGGAGCCAGAATTTAAATTTTATGACGTATTCAAGAGCGCTCATTAACGAAAACAAATGGCGGGCAAGCCGCTACGGAATTGATGGTAGCCTGATCGATTTTGGTAAGGAGAGTGAGGTAAATACCCGGGTGCTGATATATGAGTTACTCGATTTTGTGGATGATATGGTGCCACATCTCGGAAGCAGGCACGCTATTAATTATATTCATAAAATTATGGAGCAGGGTACTGGTGCAGACAGGCAATTGAAAGTGTATGCAAATACCAACAGCCTGCCGGATGTGGTAGATTATATCCATGAAAGTTTTCTTTCCGGAATTTAAATACGCTGCAGTAAAATAATAATCATTTAAAAGATGGCTGTATGAAAAGAAGCGTACAGCTATTTTTTTAAGTCCTTTTGTAGTTGTTTGTTCATTTTTATGTAATCCTCATTGTTAGCTGTTGTTGCTAATTGTAAAGAGGCCTCAGAACTTTTGAGGGCACCGGCATTATCGCCCATTTCTTTTTGAATGGTTGCTTTGTAGAGATACATCCAATAAGCTTTTGTGTTTATCTCAAGCGCCCTATTAATATTTTCCAATGCTTTTGTAAGATTTCTGTCGTATTCAAAGTAAAATTGAGCAGCTTCCCAGTAGGGTTTTTTATCTGACTGCATGGCCTTACTTAGTTGTTGCCTGATATTTTCTTTAATGGAAAAAATTACTGGTATCCGGATAATTTTTTTCTCCCACAACAGCTCTATGGTGCAGCTTTCGGGTTTAATCTCATTCAGTTGAATAGTAAATGTTTCTACGGAGATTTTGTTTTTTAGCGGAACAATTTTAAATCGCACTACATCTTTGTTTTCTGAATAGCTTTCTGTTCCCCAGTTTTGTAATCCCTTGTTAAGGATTATTTCCCACACATCTACATTGGGGATGCAGTACAAAACATAACTGCCGGAATCTATTTTTTTTCCGCCGATTTCTACAGGCTCGCTAAATGTTATCCTGGTAGCTTCATTAGCTCCGGTGCGCCATAGTTGTCCATAGGGTACAAGGTCTCCAAATACCTTCCTGCCTTTTGCGCCCGGGCGGCTGTAAATAATTTCAATGTTTCCCAGGCCAACCTCTTGTTTAAGCGTTTGTAAAGGGGAGGGGGCTGGCAACTTAACCTGTGCCGGCATTTTAACTGCAAAAAGCGTTGTAAGTATAATGAGGCAAATAGATAGATTTTGCATGATTTTTTAAGTTGGCTTAATTGAATTAATAGGAAATCGCTTTATTGAAGTGCTATTACATTTGAATCTTTTCGGCTTGGTAACATAATGAGTCGGCTCAAAAAATAATTGCTGATTAATAGATACTCAAATCCCCGTCTTACTACATTGAGTCTAAATCTAAATACTAAAGTCTACATACTAAAGTCTAAGTTCCCGTTGCTAAAACTGTACTTTTACTTTTGCCTCTCCGCCTTTATTATTTTTCACATCCCACCTGGGACCTTTTTTTACCAGCCTGATAGCTTCTTCATCACACTCAGCACAAAGTGATTTTTTAATTTTTACGGCGGAGACATTGCCATTGGCTTTTAATTTAACCAACAATTCAACCTCACCATGAATATTATTGTTTTTTAATTGGTCACTGCTGGTGAGGTTTTGCGAAAGATAATTATTGTATTCAACCCAACCATTAATTGGCGCAATGTCATCGTCTTCGTCCAGTTCTTTTATATTATCTTCTTTAATTAAAGCTTTTTTTGGAGATGCCGATTTTTTTTTGGTATAAGCTAATTCCTGTAGGTCTGTTTTATCTTCCTCTAACCGGATAATTTGCGATGCTTCAGCATTTTGCAAATGGTATTTTTTTGGAAGATACCCCGCTGCGGTTACAGTTACAGCCATTGATGTATCGGTAGCAGCAATTCTAAAGTTTCCATTAGCATCAGTAACAATTGTTTTTTGTGCAGCTGTTTTTATTTGTGCAAATGGCTGCGGATGATTGGTTGCATCTTCCACCTGCGCATTAAAAAAATTACT
>JANPNY010000755.1:0-8434 GCA_031427745.1 Chitinophagaceae bacterium
TAAAGACGGGCATCCATATTACGAAAAAACGGAAGAACTGGCTGCCAGAATTGCCCTGTTAGGTTTTACTATTATGACGGGTGGTGGCCCCGGTATTATGGAAGCAGCCAACAAAGGCGCAAGAGAAGTTGGAGGCAGAAGTGTTGGATGTAATATTGTATTACCACATGAGCAGCACCCAAACCCGTTCCTCGATAAATGGGTGAACATTAAATTCTTTTTTGTTCGTAAAACATTGCTATTAAAATACTCATACGCATTTGTAGTAATGCCAGGTGGTTTTGGCACTTTGGATGAATACTTTGAAGCACTTACCCTTGTTCAAACAAAAATGATAGCACAGTTCCCGATTGTAATTTTCGACAAAGCATTTCATCAAAATTTGCTAGCGCATATAGAAGTATTAAAACAGCAGGGTACTATTTCTGACAATGACTCACAGTATTACCTGGTAACCGACTCTGTTGACGAAGCAGTTGCCTACATCCAAGAAAATAGCATTGTTAAGTTTAGGCTTCAACCCGCTGTTCCCCGCAAACCTTTTAAATGGTTATTTGAAAGAGGTATAAAAAAGTAGGGCAATATTTCACTTGTTTTTCTCAAAAACGAGCGATACAGAATTGATGCAATACCTCAACCCGGTTGGTTTGGGCCCGTCATTAAATACATGTCCTAGATGGGCTCCGCAATTGCTGCAGGTAACTTTGGTACGCTCCATGCCAATGCTGTTATCGGTTTCATCCAACACATTTGCTTTGCTATAGGGCTTCCAAAAACTTGGCCAGCCGGTACCGCTATCGAATTTGGTCGTTGAGCTAAATAAATCGAGGCTACAGCATACGCACTTGTAAATACCTGCTTCGTGGTTATCCCAATACTTTCCGGTATAGGCCCGTTCGGTACCTTCTTTCCGGGTAACCAAATATGCATCCGGACTGAGTTGCTTTTTCCATTCAGCATCCGTTTTAACCATCTTAAATGTATGCTGGGCAAAGCTGGTAGTGCAGGTAAATAAAAGAGAAACTGTAAAAATCAATACTTGTTTCATATTGTTATTGTTTAAATTATTTATGCTATTACTTACGATGACTGGACAGTAAAAGGATTTTACCGGCAAAATGTTTAACTGTTTTAACAAAAAACAATTTGATTTGTAATTAGATAAAACAATTTAATATGGGCATCCTTAACCAGGTAGCGGAGTATTTATATCTAAAGAAAAAAGATCCTAATGCACCCAAAAGTGAGTGGCTAAAATATATGCATGGTATTAATCGTATTTCTATCTTGCTTTTTTTAGTGGGTCTGATAATATTGACGATTAAATTATTGCGCAGGTAAAAATACAAAAGTCCTCAGCTAATTTTTGCTGAAGACTTTTGTATTCTCTTTTCTAACCGGCCAACGGGCTTTTGTTTTACTCAGGATTAATGTTAGCTGCGCCACTGGCTTTTTTCTGTACATTACCAGCACCTCTGTAATGAATATCAGATGCCCCACTTGCAGTTGCTGTGAGGCTAACACTTGCATGTACATGTGCAGAGCTGGCACCACTGGCAGCTATTTTAGTAGTTTCACTTTGCAAGTCGGTAGTTTTTAAACCTGCACTACCGCTGGCTTTGGCGGTATATTGCCTGGTTCGTCCCGTTAATTCAATGGTACTTGCACCAGTAGCTTCAGCAAAAATTTGAGGTGCATCAACAGTAGCTTTAATGGTAGCAGCTCCGGATGATTCTATATTGATTTTATCAGCACTTTTTAACTCATTGTTGGCCTTAATAGTAGCAGCTCCGGAAGCGTCGATAAAATTAATTTCCGGGGCCGTTACAAATACTTTCATATGAGCATCGTTAAATGCTGCCATTTGAGAAGTACTTATTTTGAGTACCCCATTTACTACCTTGGTTTTAATATAAGGCATCAGGTTATCGTCACATTCAACTGTAACCTTATTGGAAGATCCATTGGTTATTTCTATTTCAAAGGCACTGCCTGCGGAGATACCTTTAAAAGGATCCGTATTTCTGTTCTGTGTAATGATATTGCCGCTTCCAGTAAACTGGTGGCAGCCGGATGTAATTAGCAGGAGCATCATTGCGAAAAAAAATACTTGTTTCATATTTTTAGTTTTTGTAAAGATTTGATAAAAAAACGGCTTTTGCAAACCACTGATAACAAAATTCAAATAATATATAGTGATGTAAAGGGCAGCAGGCAAATGATATTTTGTTGACAAAAAATCATTTAAAAAAACGGGCAAAGCCACTCCAAATAAATATTCCAACTGTAACTCCGCAGGAAACCTTTTAACCTATTAAAAACCAACCAGTAATTATTTACCTTCGCAGCCTTATGACAGATAAAATTATCATACTCGATTTTGGTTCGCAATACACACAGTTAATAGCCCGTGCAGTAAGAGAAGCCAATGTATATTGCGAAATAATCCCTTATCACAAACCGATTGACTATTCGGATAATTTAAGGGGAATTATATTGTCTGGTTCACCCTTTTCTGTAAATGACGCTAATGCGCCAGTTGTAAACATTGAGGCCATTGCTAACCGGGTGCCCGTTCTTGGACTTTGCTATGGCGCCCAGCTTACGGCAAAACTATTTGGCGGTATTGTTGAAAAAAGTGATAAGAGAGAATATGGACGTGCCAGTTTACAATTAATACAAGATGATATTTTATTAAAAACAGTATCGCTGTTATCGCAGGTGTGGATGAGCCACAGCGATACCATTAAGAAGCTGCCAGATGGGTTTTCAATATTGGGCACAACGGAAAGCATACCTGTAGCTGCTTTTAAAAAAACTACCGGCAACTTCCCCATTTATGGATTGCAGTTTCATCCCGAAGTTTATCATTCTACCGAAGGTAAAATTCTTCTCAAAAATTTCCTGGTAGCTATTTGCGGTTGTTCGCAAGACTGGACTCCAGCCCATTTTATAACCGACACAGTTGCGGAATTAAAAAATAAAATCGGTGACAAAAGAGTGATTATGGCGCTGAGCGGTGGTGTTGACAGCACCGTTGCGGCAACCCTTATTCACAGAGCAATTGGTAAAAATCTTTTTGGCATATTTGTAGATAACGGACTGTTACGTAAAAATGAATTTGAACAGGTACTGGAAACCTATGCTGCCATTGGCCTTAATGTAAAAGGAATCAATGCAAGGGAACATTTTTACAGCAAACTAGCTGGCGTATCAGACCCTGAAGAAAAGCGAAAAATAATTGGCGGAGGTTTCATCCATATATTCGACGAGGAAGCACACCTGCTTGAAAATATTGATTTCCTTGGGCAGGGAACTATCTACCCCGATGTTATAGAATCAGCCTCTGTGCATGGCCCATCTGCAACGATTAAGTCGCACCACAATGTTGGCGGCCTGCCGGAAACCATGAAACTTTCGTTGGTAGAACCGCTGCGTTTGTTATTTAAAGATGAAGTACGTAGGGTTGGTTTAGAGTTGGGCATACCCGCAGCAATGATCAACCGCCATCCGTTTCCGGGCCCCGGATTGGGAATTAGAATTTTGGGAGATGTTACCCCGGAAAAGGTACGATTATTGCAGGATGCAGATGCAATCTATATAGCCGGATTAAAGAAGTGGAATTTGTACGATAAAGTATGGCAGGCAGGTACCATTTTGTTACCAGTAAAAAGCGTTGGAGTAATGGGTGATGAAAGGACCTATGAATTTACCATTGCCTTAAGGGCTGTAACAAGCGTAGATGGTATGACGGCCGATTGGTCGCATTTACCCTACGAGTTTTTAGCAGCCATGAGCAACGAGATTATCAATAATGTAAAAGGAATTAACCGTGTGGTGTATGATATTAGCAGTAAGCCGCCAGCAACTATTGAGTGGGAATAGAGAAGTAAATGACTAAAAGATTTGAAGTAGCCTGTTAAAAGTGAAGTAATTAAGTACGGTAAAAGTCAATTTTCGACTATAACAAAAGATTTAGATAATGAAAGTGTTTAGATAAATACTTGTTGTAAAATTCTAAACATTGGTAACCTGTAAATTATAAGGCCGGAGTTTCACCAGTTGTACTGATAAAAGTGTAGTAAAGATTAGCCCCAAAACCGAATTACAAATTGTTATGAAAAGAAATATTTTATTGGTTGTATTTGTTTTAACGGAGTTATTTTCTTTACAACATGCCCATGCTGCCAATGATACTTTACCTGCATTTAAAACTTACAGGGTGGGTATTTTTGCACCACTTTATTTAGATTCAGTATTTTCTGAAACAGGAATTTTCAGGTACAGAGACGCTTTCCCAAAATTTATAGTACCGGGTGTGGATTTTGTAAATGGTGCACAAGTGGCACTGGATTCTTTGCAGCTCTATCAGGAGAATGTTGAAGCCAGTATTTTTGACACTAAATCGTTTACCGAACCGCTGTCTGCATTAATAAAAAATAATAAACTAGATAAGTTAGACCTGATTATTGGCTCGGTAAAAGACGCTGATTACAGGCAATTGGCTGAATATGCCCTTGCAAAAAATACGCCTTTTATTTCTGCCACTTATCCCAACGACGGAGGTATAACTAAAAACCCTTTTGTGATATTGGTTAACTCTACTTTAAAGGCCCATTGTGAGGCTATATTCAGTTATATTCTACAAAGAAATGGTACTGATAAAATATATTTATGTAGAAAAAAAGGTGTGCAGGAAGATAAGATAGCGGCCTACATAAAAAGCATAAATGAACAGGACGGAAAACCGATACTCAATATCCAGACGCTGAATTTTGACAGTACCGTTTCTGCTGCGTTTTTAAAATCGAAACTGGATAGTAACCGCCAGTCGGTAATTATTGGAGCGTCGCTTGATGAAACATTTGCAACACAACTTGCAACGGCATGCAATCAAATACATCAACAATATCCTCTTACCATAATTGGGATGCCTAATTGGGATGGATTTAAAGCACTTCTTAAAAAGAGGGATTTTGAAAATTTCCCCATCTACTTTACGTCTCCATATTACAATACAAAAACAGATAGTTTAAGCCGACAGTTGATAAATGCCTATGCGACCAGATCGACAGGTAAGCCAACCGACATGGCGTTTAAAGGATATGAAAGTGCAAGGTTATTTGTTCAAATGCTGGTAGCAAAGCCCGATGATTTTATGAGCCATCTCAATGATAAATCAATGAAAGTTTTTTCGGAATATAACTTTCGGCCGGTGATAAAAAAAGGCAATTCTGTTCCTGACTATTTTGAAAACAAGCACTTGTATTTTATAAGAATTTTAAACGGCGTTTTGTCCAAAGCCTGGTAAAACATCAGTTGGCACTATCTGCTGAATTACCAATCGCTACTGACTTTTTTTGCGTTTTGATATCAAATCTTTTTGCTGTAACCTTACCATTCTTTCTACAAACTTTATATATTTTGGCACATAAAAAATTGAATCTTCCTACTAAAATATGCATCGTATGCAACAGGCCTTTTTCCTGGCGAAAAAAATGGGAAAAGGTATGGGACAACGTAAAATATTGCAGCGATCGCTGCCGGAACAATAAGGGAAAAACCACATAACTCCGGGAATAACTTTGTTGGCTATTTTTTGTTATCAGTTTAAATAACTTAATTCAATGAAAAAGACGTTTGTCCTTTTTGCGATAGCACTCATTTCATTTGCCTTCATCAATATCACATCTGTATTGGAGCAAAATGAAAACCCCACTTATATTCCGGCCAGCAAACAAAGAACCGGCGATGCCGCCAAAGGATATGAATACCTTACCACAGGCGATTATTTAAAAAGCGGTATTCCATATTCCTTTTTTATGCTGGGAGTGCCAAAAGACAGCAACAATTACCTTAACCGGAGCGGCCTCAATAAAAATTTATCGCATGATTTTACTGCGGTAAAAGCCCCCAACGGCGAATTGGTGGTAGCACCCAATTGCCTGCAATGCCATTCGCAGGTATTTGATGGCAAGCTGGTAGTTGGCATGGGCAATTCTTTCAGCGACTTTACCGTAAACCGGCTAAGTACCGCATTGATTGCTGAGAAGATGATGAAAAATCTTACCGGAACCAATGCTAAAAAGTACGAAGCAGCTAAAAATTTTATTGATGCCCTCAAAGTAATTTCACCCAATTTAATTACATCCACCAAAGGGGTAAACCTTGCAGATGCACTGGCAGCAATGCTTGTAGCACACCGAAATCCACAAACTTTACAATGGAGCGACAGCATTTTAATGCCAATGCCAACAGAAATTATCCCTACCGATGTGCCGGCCTGGTGGTTGCTCAAGAAAAAGAATGCTATGTTTTACAATGGTTTTGGAAGAGGAGATTTTGGCAGGTTTTTAATGGCAAGTAATTTACTAACTGTAAGCGACACCAGTGAAGCAAGGGAGGTTGACAGTCATTTTAACGATGTGCTTTCTTTTATTTATTCCATCGATGCACCCAAATACCCAAAGCCCGTTGATGAAAAATTAGCAGCTAATGGCAAGAAGGTATTTGCTGCAACCTGCAGTAGCTGTCATGGCACTTATGGCGATGGCGGCAAGTATCCCAACCTGTTGATTCCTGAAAATATAATACAGACAGATTCGTGCTTGTACACATCAAATTACTCCAGTCCGCAGTTTGTAGATTGGTTTAATAAAAGCTGGTTTACAACTGGCGATCATCCTGCCCGGCTGGTGCCGTACAGAGGCTACATTGCACCCCCACTCGATGGCGTGTGGGCTACAGCACCCTACCTGCACAATGGGTCTGTGCCCAATTTAGAAACAATGCTCAACAGTAAAATTCGTCCTGCCTATTGGCAGCGTAGTTTTTCAAGACCTTCCTACAATTACCAAATACCCGGCTGGAATTTTGAAGTAAAGAACGAAGCGGGCAGCAGTGAAGTGTATAATACCACTCTTAAGGGATATAGCAACAGCGGCCATTATTTTGGAGATAAACTCAATAATAAAGAAAGAACTGCAGTCATTGAATATTTGAAGACATTGTAGAGTATCCGCTCCCGAAATCAATAAATAGGTTTAGGAATTAAACTTCGCCTGCTGACTGCAGGTCTCTTTTATTTCCTCTCCCGTTTAAAAGTTTCTCTTCGCACAAACAATGAATTCGTTTCCTTTGCAAATTCAACAGCAAAAAAGCAGCATGAATCAACCAGTCAGTCTTTCCACACAATCACTTCCGGTAATGGAACATTTTTACACCATCCAGGGCGAAGGTTTTCACCAGGGCCGTGCAGCTTACTTTGTGCGCCTTGGTGGATGTGATGTAGGCTGCGTATGGTGTGATGTTAAAGATAGCTGGGATGCCAATGCGCATCCAAAAAAAAGCGTTGAGGAAATTACAGCAACCATTGTTGAAAACACTCCTTCGCATAATACAACGGTAGCAAAAACCCTTGTGGTAATTACAGGAGGCGAACCATTAATGCATGATCTTACTGTATTAACCAATGCATTACAGTTAAAAGGATTTGAGACCAATATTGAAACGTCGGGTGCTCATCCTTTAAGCGGCAACTGGGATTGGATTTGCCTTTCGCCCAAAAAGTTTAAAGCACCTTTACCGGAAGTAGTTCCATTGGCCAACGAATTAAAAGTGGTCATTTTTAATCAATCAGATTTTAAATGGGCAGAGGAATACGCCGCAAGAGTTTCACCCACCTGCAAGTTATACCTTCAACCCGAATGGGATAAAGCCTCCGTGGTTACACCGCTGATTATTGAATACATTAAGCAACATCCTCAGTGGGAATTGTCGTTGCAGCTACATAAATATATCAACGTTCCTTAAGAGAATAGAAAGGCTTAACTCTGTCGATCAGACTCCGGCAAATAACCACCCCTAGCCCCTCCAAAGGAGGGGAATTGGAACCTCCAAAAACATAAATAACTTTTGAATTTTGAGCGTTTTAATTTACCCTTACGCAAGTGTAAAGTATAACAATCAAAAGTGGTCTTATTCCCCTCCGTTGGAGGGGCAAGGGGTGGTTCTCATATGGTGGGATTCGGAAGTTTTAGTTTGACGGATTCGACGATGCCTTTTAGCAATGAGCGAATTTGACCATACAAAAATCTCAACAACTTTTGGATTGGTAGTGTTCCAAATTCCTCAATAAAAGTGGTGTTATTCCCCTCCCTTGGAGGGGCAAGGGGTGGTTCTAATATGGTGGGATTCGGAAGTTTTAGTTTGACGGATTCAACGATGCCTTTTAGCAATGAGCGAATTTGACCATACAAAAATATCAACAACTTTTGGATTGGTAGTGTTCCAAATTCCTCAATAAAAGTGGTCTTATTCCCCTCCCTCGGAGGGGCTAGGGGTGGTTATTCCCGTCCTATGGAGGGGACAGGGGTGCTTATTTGCTTCCCTGATCAGCTTCCACACCAAACTCATTAAGAAAAATATCCTTATA
>JANPNY010000756.1:0-19591 GCA_031427745.1 Chitinophagaceae bacterium
ATACTATCCACATCCAGCACGCCGGTTATTTCATTATTGCTGAAAAGCGGTATTACAATTTCTGATTTTGACAAACTGCTACAGGCAATATGACCAGGGAATTTTTCTACATCGGGTACTACCAATGTCTGGGCCTGTTGCCAGGCTGCGCCGCATACTCCACGGCCTTTGCTAATTCTGGTGCAGGCAACCGGTCCTTGAAACGGCCCTAAAACCAATTCATCTTTCTTTACTAAATAAAACCCTACCCATAGCCAGCCAAATTGCTCTTTTAGTGCGGCGCAAATATTTGCCAAATTAGCGATCAAGTCGGGCTCACCTTCTACCAATGCTTTTATCTGCGGCAACAAAGTTTGATACTGCTCTTCTTTTGTGCCTTGTATTATAGATAGATCTTCTGCCATGATGATTGTTTCGTGTAAAGATGCCAGGAAGGTTTCACGCAAAGAAGCAATATTGCTTTTTAATTGTACAGTAGGTTTAATCTAAAAAGCAAAGTAGTGTCATTTACTTTGCTTCTTTGCCTCTTTATTTTCTTTGCGTGAAATATTAAAAGATTGTTTTAAAAAATGCCTTCATATCTCCCCAACTTTTTTTGTCGGCTGCTTCATTGTATTCAATAGGCATACTGAATTTTTTCCCTACGGCTGTTGCATCAGGATTGGTAAAAGCATGTGTAGCATTAGGATAAGCAATAAAAGTATAGGCCGCTTTTACCGAATCAAGGTTATGGCGGAATTTTTTCACTTCTTCATCGCTAACAAATTTATCAGCAGCGCCATGGCACACCAATATTTTTGCTTTTGTTGTTCCTGCGGTAGCCGGCACTCCTGCCAGGCCTCCGTGAAAGCTAACCACCCCTTTAAAGTCCATTCCCAGCTTTGCTGCAAATAAACTCATAGATCCACCAAAGCAATAACCGATACAGGCCATTTTCTTTGCATCTGCCTGCGGAAATTCTTTTACTTTATTAACTGCTGCTTCAATTCTTTGTTTGGCCAATTGCGGATTGCCGTAAAAAGGACCAGCCAATTCACCTGCTTCTTTTGGATCGTTGCCCATTTTGCCTTCTCCATAAAAATCTGCAGCAATGGCGATATAGCCTAACGTTGCAAGCATGTCTGCTCTTTTGCGAACGTACGCACCACAACCCCACCACTCTGGTATTACCACTATTACAGGACGTTTTCCTTTTATGCTGGGATTATAGGCAACATACCCTTTAAGGTTGGTTCCATCGGCCGAGGTGTAGGCCACTTCTTCTCCTTTAACAGCTGTTTTTGATTGTGCATTCACGCTAGCTATAATTGTAAATAAAAGTGCTGTAGATAATAAAATCGTTTTCATTTTTTGTAAATTTTTTTGTAAAGTTAATGTTCAAACATCTTACACGTTGAACTTGTTCGGGCACTAGGTTATTTTTATTTGAATTTATCAATATAGTAAGCATAAGAATATGCTGACATTGATGGTTTTTCCTAAACACCTAATAAGTAATAAGGCGGCCCTCCTTTAAAAGCAGGGTGGCCTTAAAAAAATTTAACAAAAAACCGATACTAAAATAGCGGCGGCTTTTTGTTGAACATTAGCACATCAGCTAATTAATCTATTTGGTTTATTGTCTTACTAATTTCAATTCTTTAATTAAGTTAGTTGCACCGCCCAGCTTATCAATGCACCAAAGTACATAGCGGATATCGACGCAAATAGTACGGTTTAAATCTTTATCAAAAGCAATTTTGTGACTGAGTGCTTCGTAATTGCCATCAAAAGCAAGGCCCAATAAATTACCGTTGGCATCTATTACCGGGCTACCGCTATTACCGCCTGTAATGTCATTGGTGGTTATAAAAGTAACAACCAGGTCATTTTTTCCTTTGTCAATGTATTGGCCGTAATCTTTATTTTTCATCAATTCAATTTGTTTGGCCGGCAAATCAAATTCATAATCTCCTGCTACATATTTTTCTAAAATACCTTTCCCGGTACAAACGTAATCGTAGATAACCCCGTCTCTTGGCTTGTAACTTTTTACATTGCCAAAACTTACCCGCATGCTGAGGTTGGCATCGGGATACATTTTTAAAGCTGCAGAAGGATTCATTTCTCTAATGCCTTTTAAATAGCTACGGCCCAGCTCGGCATTTTTATTGATAAATGCTGTGTAAACGGGGGCGTACTTGCTGGTATAATTTTTTACAAATCCAGCAGCATACATAAATGCCGGGTCGTTTTGCAATACGTTGGCATCCGGGTTGGCAACAAATGCTTTCCATTTGGTGTCATTCAATATCATTGTTTTATCAAACAAATCTTTTGCCCATTTTGCAAAGGTGGCCTCCTCTTTTAAATCACCAAAAGTCGCTTTCATTGCTTCGTAAAAGCCAATAGGGTGCTGATTTTTATCAATATTATTGTAAAACAGCCGGCACACGGCAGCAACTATTTTTTCATCGCTTGGCCTGTCTGCATTTTCCAAATAAGTTTTTCTTGCGGTAGTTGCAGCCTCTGCAGATGCTTTTATTACGACAGATGAGGTACCTGCTTTTACCAAATCAGCTTCAAGCTTAATTAAGGTTGCAGCATAAGCTGCCAACGGGGAGCCTAAAATACCTTCATTGATGTATTGGCGGTGCTTGCTGTAGGGCGTCCATGTTGCATAATTTTTTGAATAATCGGTAAATAAATTTTCATACTCAGTTTTGCCTCTTGCCCAGGCAGCAAACTTTTCTTCGTACGCCTGCTTCTCTTCGTAAGTATGAAATTTCTTCAACTGCTTGGTTTCGCCATCAAAAAATTTCCAGTAATTGGCAACAGATGCATAGTTACTACCAAGCTTTAATTTTATGGCAGGGTCTTTTATCATTTGCTCATATATCAGCTTAAGCCTTACAGCCCTAAGGTTTACAAGAGACGGGTTTTCAATGTCGGTTTTTAGTTTTATGCCATAGCTTGTTTCATATCGGTTGGTACTACCAGGATAGCCATAAATCATAGCATAGTCGCCATCCTTAATTCCTTTAAGACTGATGGGTAAAAAATATTTGGGTTTAAAAGGCACATTGTCTTTACTAAAATCGGCAGGCTTACCATCTTTACCGGCATATATTCTATATACCGAAAAATCACCTGTGTGGCGAGGCCATTCCCAATTATCAGTATCACCGCCAAACTTACCAACGCTTTCAGGAGGCACACCAACCAGGCGGATATCTCGATATGTTTTATAAACATACATCAGGTACTGGTTTCCTTTAAACATGCTGTAAATTTTTCCGTTTAGCCCATTTTCTTTATCCATCACTTTATCCGTAATAATCTTGAAAACATCCGGCATTTTCATTACCCTTGCTGTCCAGTCAAGGCCTTTTACCGCCTCTTCCACTTCGCTGGTTACATCAACAATTCTATCTAAAAACTGTACAGTAAGTTTACTTTGAATTTCCTGGTCCTTACTCATGGCATAAAAGCCATCCCGTAAATAATTATGCTCTACTGTGCTGGCACTTGCGATGGCTTCATAGCCGCAATGATGATTGGTAAAGACCAGTCCATCGCTGCTAACTACCTCCGCTGTACATCCGGTTCCAAAAAAGAGTATAGCATCTTTTAACGAAGATTTGTTAACCGAATAGAGTTGCTCTTTGGTGAGTTTTAATCCCTTTTTAACCATATCATTATATACCTGCTGACCAAGAAGCATTGGCAACCACATGCCTTCATCGGCACTGGCTTTAAGGAGGCTGATGCATAATACTACCGAGACAAAAATCTTTTTCATATAGTAATTGTTTTTAGTGCTCAAAACTACTTAATAATGATGAGCTGCCTGGTGATATCAATCATTTAAAAACAAATGAACAGTTTTCATTTATTTGATAAATTGACCTATAAATACTTTAGATATTTTATCCATGAAAAGCATGCTTCGTAGATTGCAACAACCCTTTTAAGATTTGGGTTATTTTCCATTCCAATATTTTTCTATACTTCTTGGCAACAGTGATTTATATTTGTTAATATCCAGTCTCTGCGAAATAACTACAAACAATATCAAAAACTTTTCAGTAACAAAATGTATAGAATATCTATACCTGTCTGTTGCTGATAATTGAAACAGCATATGGCCATTTTTGATTTAAAACTTCCCAAAAGTATTGCCGCAGCGCTTCACCTTACAATAAGCGACCCAAGAAGTTTGCAATTAAGGGTACTTAAGAAGTTATTACGCAAAGCAAGATTTACTCAGTTTGGCCAGCAGTACCGGTTTGATGAAGTATTAATGAGTCGTCATCCCGGCAAAAAATTCCAGCAATTAGTACCTGCCTATAATTACAGCAAAATTTATAACGAGTGGTGGCACAAAGCCAAAGAAGGAATTCCGGATGTATGCTGGCCTGGTGTAATAAAATATTTTGCTCTTAGCAGTGGTACCAGCGATGCAACCAGTAAATTTATTCCAATCACCAAAGACCTTATCAGAAGCAATACTATCACCAGTTTCAGGCAGTTATTCAGCCTTGCAAAATACGACGATGTGCCAAAAAGTGCAGTAGGTAAAGGATGGTTGATGCTGGGCGGCAGCACCCAATTACAAAAAGGTCCTACCTATTATGCAGGCGACCTGAGTGGCATACAACAAAAAAATATTCCTTTCTGGTTTCAGGGTTTGGGGTTGTACAAACCCGGTAAAAAAATTGCCAAAGAAAAAGACTGGGCAAAAAAATTAGAAGAAATTGTTGAGAATGCCCCCCACTGGGATATTGGTTTTATAATGGGCGTACCTGCCTGGCTGCAGTTGTGTATGGAAAAAATTATTGAGCGTTACCAACTCAATAACATTCATGAAATGTGGCCAAATCTTGCTTTTTATGTGCATGGCGGTGTTGCAATGGAGCCATATAAAAAAGGATTTACAAAATTAATGGGTAAGCCAATTACCTATATTGAAACCTACCTGGCAAGCGAAGGTTTTCTTGCATACCAAAACCGACAGGATGCAACTGGAATGCACCTTGCATTAAATGGCAGCATATTCTTTGAGTTTGTACCTTTTGATGAATTCAACTTTGATACAGAAGGAAATATGGTTGACGCACCTGAGGCTTTTATGATTCATGAAATAGAAGAGCACAAAGAGTATGCTATATTGATAAGTACAAACGCTGGTGCCTGGCGCTATGCCATCGGCGACACAGTAAAACTGGTTGATAAAGAAAAAAGCGAAATTATTATTACCGGACGAACAAAGCATTTTTTAAGTTTAGTAGGCGAGCACCTGAGTGTAGATAATATGAACAAAGCCATAGAAATGGTAAGTGAAGCTTTAAATATTTCTATCCCCGAATTTACCGTGGCTGGCGTACCCCATCAAAATTTCTTTGCCCATCACTGGTATGTTGCTACAAATGATAATGTGAACGAAAAAGAATTAAGTGAATTAATTGATGGCAAATTAAAGGAACTAAATGACGATTATGAGGTGGAAAGAAAACATGCACTAAAGGAGGTGTTTGTTACAGTCCTTTCTGAAAAAACATTTATGGATTTTATGAAATCCAAAGGCAAGGAGGGCGGACAGCATAAATTTCCCCGGGTGTTAAAAGGAAAGATGCTCGAAGACTGGAATAAATTTTTGACACGACAACTGGTGAGCTCATAAAACACAGCTACCTTAAATCACTCCTAAGATTGAGGCGAACTTAAAGTTGTTTATTTATCATGTGATTTTTTTTAGTCAATTTCTGCAATGAGAGACTGAATTCCGCTACAATTACTCTATTAATAAAAATCTTGTTTCAACTTACTGAACAAAAATATCGCACTTAGTTACATATTTTAAAAATATATTTTTAAAATCTTACGCTTATTTATACTTTTTAAGAATTGAAAAATAACAGGGAACCCCTATATTTGAATATCTGAGGTGTTAGAACTGCCTGAAAATTTCATTTCAAAATATATAAATATGCATACAGGCGAACTGCTGCAATCTTACCTGGTACCCGATAATGTCTGGGACGAAATGGTAGCTAATACTGCTGTAAGAGAACAGTACAGCAAGGCAGTTCATTTTTTAAGCCAGCTTACCACCGAAGAGTTAAATAAAAAAGAAGAGCTGGCGAAGCGCCTGTTTATGAGCCAGGGTATCACCTTTACGGTGTACAGTAGTGGAGAAGGTATAGAGAAAATTTTTCCATTCGATATTATTCCACGCATTATTACCGCCACCGAATGGGATTATATAGAGCGGGGCATAAAGCAAAGACTTAAAGCGCTCAACCTATTTCTAAAAGACATTTATCATAACCAGTTTATTATAAAAGACGGTGTAATTCCGGCTGATATGATCTACAGCTGTCCGCACTATCTGCGGGAGATGCAAAATTTTCCTGTACCGTACGATATTTATATTCATATTTCCGGTATTGATTTAATTCGCAACAACGACGGATCCTTTTATATTTTAGAAGATAACCTTCGTACGCCCAGTGGTGTAAGCTATATGCTGGAGAACAGGGAAATCACCAAACGAATTTTCCCCGATTTGTTACCGCAGAATAATGTACGTAGCGTAATGGAATACCCCAATATTCTGCATAAAAACCTGGTATCCTTATCGCCGAGGCAAATCCCCAATCCAACTATTGTACTACTAACGCCGGGCATTTATAATTCAGCCTATTTTGAACATACAACCCTTGCAAGATTAATGGGCGTGGAGTTGGTGGAAGGAAGCGATTTGGTGGTAAGTAATCATAAAGTGTATATGAAAACCACCGCTGGCCTTCAACAGGTAGATGTTATTTACCGGCGGGTAGATGATGATTTTTTAGATCCCCTGATATTTGACCCGACCAGCATATTGGGAGTGGCCGGAATTATGAGTGCCTACCGAAAAGGAAACGTAGCTATTGTAAATGCAGTAGGAAATGGAGTTGCTGATGATAAAGCCATTTACACTTTTGTGCCGGCTATGATTCGCTACTATTTAAATGAAGAACCCATTTTAAAAAATGTACCAACCTACCAGTTAGGAAAAGCCGAAGAACGGGAACATGTTTTTAAAAATATTGAGGATATGGTGATTAAAAAAACAAACGGCAGCGGTGGCTATGGCATGCTAATGGGCAGTGCTGCCACCGAAGAAGAAATAGCTATTTACAAGGCAGAAGTTTTGCAGGCTCCCAGAAATTTTATTGCCCAGCCCATCATCAGCTTAAGCAGTGTGCCCTGTTATATGGATGGTAAACTTAAGCCACGTCGGGTCGACCTAAGGCCCTATGCACTGTGCGGACCGGATGGAATTGAAATTGTACCTGGAGGCTTAACAAGAGTTGCATTAACAGAGGGCTCGCTGGTTGTAAACTCGTCTCAGGGAGGCGGCAGTAAGGATACGTGGGTACTTGCCCCCTAGCCCCCTGGCCCCCAAAGGGGGAATTTGGTCTCTAAGAATTTTGAATCTTCTTTAGAAACGACTTGTGGCTTTTTAAAAGAACAGAATTTTTTTTAAGTGGAATTTTAAAAAAATATTTAGCAGCATGAAATTATTTATTCATCGTACACTAAAAGGCACTTGCCTTGAACCCCCCTTTGGGGGGCAGGGGGGCAATTATGCTTAGCAGGGTAGCCGATAGTTTATACTGGATGAGCCGGTACATGGAACGTACAGATGGCATCTTAAGGATGTTGAAAATTAACTATGCTTCATCGCAGGATGATATACAGGAATTTTCATGGATGCCTGTGTTGAAAATTTTTACCTTTTTAGAGGAAGACGAAGCATTGGCCCTGGCACACAACACCCGGGCTGTATTGCAATTTATGGTAATTGGAAAAGACAACCCCAACTCTGTATTGAATATTGTAACCATGGCAAGGGAGAACGGACGCAGCGTACAGGATCATATTACTAAGGAGATGTGGCAGTGTTTGAACGACTTTTATCATACCATTCGGGAAGATAAATTAGAAGAATGGCTTTTAAAAGAAGATCCCGTTTCTATACTGGATAACCTGGTAAAAAAAGGGCTTTTATATTTTGGCACCACCGATGTTACCATGGCAAGAGGGGAAGGGAATTCATTTATCAATATGGGCAAATATTTGGAAAGAGCTATACAGAGTACCGATATTCTCGACATCAAATTCAGCAATCTGAATTACGAAATGGATAAACTGGCCGATACCACCTACTGGAAATATTTGCTGATGTCCATCTCTGGTTATGAGTTGTATTTAAAAACATACCGAAGTGGTTTTGAAGCAAAAAATGTGGTAGAACAAATAGTGCTGAACGATCAGTTTCCGAGGTCAGTAATTTATTCTATCAACAGGCTGCACCGATACTTTGAACGGTTGAAAAACGATGGTAATGCCGCAGCTTTTCATCACATTGAGTTTATGATTGGCAAGTTAAAAAGTAAGGTACAATTTTCAACCACCCATTCAATTTTTGATGAAGGGCTGCAGGTGTATTTGCATGACACCAAAAACAAATTATCAGAAATTGGCAATACGTTGAGTGAGCAATATTTTGCTTATTCCTAACCATCATATTATAACCTGTTTCCCATTTCAATAACCATATATTACAACCAAGCATATGCCCCGATTTGTTATACATCATATTACCAAATATACTTACCCCGAAGCAGTTAGAGACAGTGCCAACCAGATAATGTTATATCCTGTAAAAGATAAATATCAATTTGTGCAAAACCAGCTAATTGCAATTAGCGGCGATCCATTGCTCGAAACCTACAAAGATTATTATGGCAACGAGGTAGCTTCTTTTACCAACGTAGCTCTCCACACAGAACTTAGGATAGACTCAACCATTTCTGTAACTACCACTCCAATTATGTGGCCTACAGACGAAGTACCCACCACACAACAATGGGCCCACCTGCAGGAAATAAAATATGTTATCCCTTTTATTGACTTTTTAAAGCAGGAAAATTTTGATGCTTTGCCTGAATTAAAAGAAGTGGCAGATGCAGGCTTTTATAAAACCGTATCCGTATTTACAGCTGTACAACAATTAAACGAGTACGTTTATAAAAACTTCCAATACATAAAAGGTATCACCAGTGTTACCACAACATTAGATGAAATATGGAAACTGAAAGCAGGTGTATGCCAGGATTTTGCACATATCCTGTTATCTATGCTGCGTTTGTTGGGCATCCCTGCCCGGTATGTTAGCGGTTATGTTTGTCCGCACGACCACAATCTTCGGGGCGAAGGTGCTACCCATGCCTGGGTAGAAGCGTATCTTCCGTTTTATGGCTGGCTGGGGCTCGATCCTACCAATAACTGTGCAGTAAGTGATTTGCATGTACGATTGGCTGTTGGCAGAAATTTTAGTGATTGCTCACCAGTAAAAGGAACCTACAAAGGAACTGCCAGGCAATTGTTGGAAGTAGGTGTTTCAGTACAGCATGAGGATGGGTTGATTTTAAAAGAAGTAGCGGCAATATTAAAACCGCAGGCAATTACAATAAACCTTGATGAAGGGGCGGGTGATGATAATAGCTATAGAAGATATATGCAGATGGTACAACAGCAGCAGTAATAATATTTGTCTCCCAATTTTACCAATCTCCCCTGCAAAAAAATTTCTTTTCGCTGGCGTTGTTTTGCCGAAAGCAACCTGTTGAATTATCGCTATTCTCCGGGCGCAATAAAAAATCCATGCATACATAACAATAAAAAATTTCCATTAAAAATTATCACCATTTTTGTTTAACCCCGTTACATTTAATCGTTACCTTTCTTTCCTTAATTTTACAAATGGCCACTCGCAATTATTTTTCTTATTTATTAAATCCGCTCGACCTGGTGCGTACCAAAAAAGTATTGCAGGTAAACCCTACCGTAGCGGCGGTAAGAATTGAGCCCGAAGAGTTGAAAATATTTGTGTATGATTATGATGCTGCAAGTATAGAAATAAAAGAATTGACAAATGTGGCAGACTGTTTTATCTATGCAGATTCCCCCAAAGCCACCTGGATAAATGTTGACGGATTACGAAAGGCGGATGTTGAAATTATCTGCGAACATTATGGTATCCATTACCTGATTGTAGAAGATATTTTAAGCCATGGACAGCGCCCCAAAATGGATGAATTAAATGGCATTGTATTCTGTGTACTCAGCATGCTCTATTTTAATGAAAAGGATTCTGCTGTAGAAACAGAACAAATCAGCATTATACTTGGAAAAAACTTTGTCATCAGTTTTCAGGAAGATGCCAACAGGGATGTGTTTAACCCACTAAGGGAAAGGCTTAAAGTAAATAATACCAAGGTTCGGCAGCAACGCTCGGACTTTTTGTTTTACACATTAATTGATTTAATAGTTGATAATTACTTTGTGGTAATGGAAAAACTGGGCGATAAAATTGAAAACCTGGAAGAGGATATTGTAAGAAGCCCTAATACACGGAGCCTTGCAAAAATAAATATGTTGCGTAAAGAAATGATTGTGTTAAAAAGAAATGTTGGGCCTGTACGAGAATTGGTTAGTGGAATACTACGCAGCGAAAGTGAATTAATAGAAGAACGAACCGAGAAATATTTTAAAGATGTTTATGATCACATTATCCAAGCCAATGAGCTTGCAGAAAACTACCGGGATATGATGATGAACCTCCATGACTTGTATTTAAGTAATGTGAATTTAAAAATGAATGAGGTAATGAAGGTTATGGCCATCGTAACCTGCCTGCTTGCGCCTGCCACCGTTATAGGCGGCATTTTTGGAATGAACTTCGAAGCGATACCGCTGCTGCATAACAAATGGGGGTTTTTTATTTCCGTAGGATTGATGTTGTTTGTTCCACTTGCAATGATCAGGCTTTTCCGGAAACGGGGCTGGTTTAAACTGTAATCTACACCTTTTTTGCATTTTTATTTACCCCGATTGCTTTTGGGATCCAGGGGGTGATACTCTTACCACCAAAAATATTTCCTGCCGTAATTGTGTATTTCAATTATTTAATATACTTTCAGGCTAGTTTTCATAGGGTACGGATTAAAAACGAACTGGGGTGTCTACCCCGGTTCTTTTTTTATCGACAACCGTAAAATTTCATTACTGATTGTTTTACGTTGTTTACGTACTTACACTCATATTAATTTCACTCACCCGAATTGTAATTGTAGCTTTATTCTTTAAAAAATTATTTTAACGAATCACCCGTATGAACAATAAAAAAAAGCCTGATGTAGACGTTATAATGGATATCCTTAAAGAAACATTAAAGGCAAATCCGGCTGCAGCATTTGTAGAAAGTTTGTTGTTTCAATACCAGGAAAGAGGGGGGCTTAGCAAAAAGCAATTGGAAGGACTTTATAGCAAGGCTTCGAAGCTATCAACTATTGCGCCTGGTAAATTAGCAACCCTGGAGGCTATCATTTTAAAAAGACCTACCAGGTATAAGTCAACAATGCCTGTTAATATTCCTGCACCAATTAAAGACACTTCATGGGCAGACACAATGGAAGCCATACTACAAAAATACCCTCAGCATAAAAGGGTTTTATTTTTAAAAACCAGGTGGGATAACAATGAAATACTTTCTGCTGCGGATAAAACAGAGCTGGAACGTTTTAAAAAAATATTGTTGTAAACGCAAAAAACCCGGACAATTATCCGGGTTGGTATTCATGTTTTTTCAAAGGGAAAATCGATTGTAATTGCTTTGCTGATATTAACTAAATAAACCGCCTTTTTTCAATTGAGTTGTTCCCTCTCCAATCAGGAAACCATTTTGATATATCTGAACTTTGTAACTACCCATTTGAAAACTGCTGCCTCCTGGTACAAAAGCAAAAGCTACATTTTTCTTTTTTGCAGTTTCTAAATCTACAGGCACTTTTGCGGTAAATAACTTTTCTCCCTCTTCACGAGTTGTAAAGGTTCCGCTTCCACCAACAGATGTCTGCATGGTTTTGCCATCTGGTCCGGTAACTAAAACAAACAAGTCTGTGGTACCATTTGCAGCAATACGGTTATTCACATCAAATGAAATTAACAGTTTGTCAATACGCTTTGCAACAGTGGTTTCTTTTTCTTTACCATTACCTTTTACATTAATGGGTTTAACCATAATATTAGAGGCATTTAATGTAGATGCGATATCAACTTTTTTATCCAGCTCTTGTTTTGCGGTAGTTGTAGTTACAAGGTCTTGTGTTAGTTTTTCCTTGTCTTTTGTTAACACAACTTTATCCTCATTTAATACTTTATTTTCGTCTGTTAAGCGAGCAATATCTGCTTCCATCCCGGTAATTTTTCCGTTAAGATCAGTAATTAATTTTTTTGCTCTTCCTAACTCTGCAGCAGTTGCATTTTTCTTATTAAGTATACTGCGTATTTCAGCCTTTACCTTAGCAATTTCAGAATTTTTTTCTGATAATTTACCTTCCATACTTTTAGTTACAGTAGCCATAGAATCAAGCCTGGCAAGGGATGCATCAAAGTTGTTTTGTACGTCGCTTTTTTCATCAACTACTTTCGCAATCTGTACTTCCTTTTGTTGCATCTGTTCGGTTGACTTATTTTTATCGACAAACGTATATGCTCCAAGCCCTATTACACATGCAGCCAATACACCAATAATAATATTTTTGGATGATGAATTGTTGGAGTTTACAGGCATTTTTTCTGCTTCAAAATTGGTTGTGTTCATAATTAATATTTTATTGAATGAATAATAGTTTTTAAATAAGGATATGGAGAAATTATTTGGCGCCTTTATCACACTTATCCTAAAACCGTGCCATTAAATTTTGAGGGAGAACCAGCAGATTTTCTTTGGCATTTTGTTAACTATTATAAAACAGCTTGTCGCCCGCTGAAAATTAGCAGTAAAAATTTTGTTGAAAAAAATAAATGTGAATCGAAAAAAGAAATTCGGGGAAGGTAATTTATCTAGGTTTTTATTTAGGTAAACCTTAATAAAATCTCTTTATCCTTTTAAAAGAAAGAAGCTATTGGTGTAAAAAGATAAACTATAAAATGCTTTTTAAATTTAGTTTCCTTTAAATTGTCTTGGCTTTCCTGTGCGTTTTGGTGCGCTTTTAAATGATGATTGATTGGGTGTGTATGCAGGTGCTTCACCAAACTGTTGAGGCACCTCACCCTTGGGTACGGGCTTTCCCAGCAGCTTTTCGATGGCGGCAAGTCTTCGTTGTTCTTTTACGCTAACGAACGTGATGGCCGATCCTTCTGCCGCTGCCCTTGCCGTGCGGCCAATGCGGTGAACATAATCTTCACCGTCATGCGGTACGTCGTAATTAATTACCAACCCGATATTATCTATGTCAATTCCCCTGCTTAAGATATCTGTTGCAATCAATACTCTTATCCGGCCACTTTTAAAATGCATCAACACCTCTTCCCGTTTTTCCTGCTCCAGGTCGCTGTGAATTTCTTCTACCGCCAGGCTCGTTCTTTTAAGTTCCCGGGTGAGTTGTTTTACACTGATTTTACTACTACAAAAAACCAAAACAGAATCGAAGTTTTTAGCCAGTAGTATATGCTTAACGAGGGGTATTTTCTGTGTATCATACACCATATAAGCCAGCTGCACAATTTTTTCATTAGGCTTACTGATGGAGATATTAATCTCAACAGGCTGATGTAATATCTTCCTGGCAAGATCTCTTATTTTATGGGGCATTGTAGCGGAGAAAAGCAGGTTTTGCCTTTTGGCTGGCAGTGCATTAATGATACGCATAATATCGTCGTAAAAGCCCATATCCAGCATACGATCCGCCTCATCCAGCACCAGGTATTTTAACCCCTGCAATTTTACATAACCCATATTGATATGAGAAAGCATTTTGCCAGGTGTACAAACCACCACATCTGCCCCTGCGCTCAACGCTTTTTTTTCCTGTACAAATGCATTGCCATCTCCCCCGCCATATACTGCAATAGAACTCACCGAAGTAAAGTAAGAAAGGCCCTCCATGTGCTGCGCTATCTGTACCGCCAATTCTCTTGTGGGTACTATTATTAAGGCGGTAATACTATTGTGGTCAAAAGGAGCAGAAATAATATTATTAATCAAAGGAAGTAAAAACGCAGCCGTTTTACCGGTGCCGGTTTGTGCAGATGCAATTACATCTTTACCCGCTAATACCAATGGTATTACCTGTTCCTGCACCGGAGTGGCATCTTCGTAACCTGATGCTTCTATACCCTCTACTAACCTACTGTCGAAATCAAAATCTGTAAACTTCAAAATATATTTTTTGTGATAATCAAGATAAACTAACCTTTACAAATATAATCAGTTAATTGCGATGTTGCAGTGTTAGTATTATAGTCGTGAGATTGGGTGTTGATAACAGAAACACCATAAGTCGGCAAATGCAATAATCGCCTTTGGAAGTGTATGAGATTAGCCCCTGATTAAATCCATCATTTTAAAAGCATCTAAAACATCCGCATAGCTTCGAATTACTCTCCGAAAGTATTAATTGGTACAATGTTATTTATCTAAACCGGCACTTTCCTGTTCTTCTACCAGTTTATTATTTTTCCACCACCTAACACCTATAACACCAACAAGAGCAAAAGGCGCAAGCATTAAATAGAGGATGCCGCTGTTTAAGCCCTGTGCAGGCTTTTCACCCAGCTGCTGAGCAGTTTTTGTACACATAGCACATTGGGCATTGGCATTGCCAGCTAAGCAACAGCTTAAAATAATAATTGTAAATATTTGGATTACTTTTTTCATTTGATGATGCAAAGTTAGGCTGCAATTTTTAAATATGCTGTTTTGTTGAACAAAAAAATCCCCCCGATATAAAACGGAGGGATAAAAATTTATGAAAAAATATTTTAAACTGCTTCAGCAGACATTGATTTGCTCACCCGCTTGCGATCATCTTCATTCAACACAACTTTACGCATACGGATATTCTTCGGTGTCACTTCAATACACTCATCTTGCTGAATGTACTCCATACACTCTTCCAGTGTCATCAAAATTTTTGGCGCAGCCTTAGATGCATCATCCGATCCGCTTGCACGGTGGTTGGTTAATTTTTTAGGCTCTGTAGCATTTACTACCAAATCGCCTGGCTTAATATGTTCAGCTATCACCTGTCCTGCGTAAACATCTTGTCCAGGATCCACAAAAAAACGTCCTCTGTCCTGCAATTTGTCAATTGAATAACCGGTGGTTTTTTCAGTTGTTTTACTTACCAATACACCATTGCTACGGCCGGGGATTGCGCCTTTCCATGGCTTATATTCGTGAAAACGATGCGCCATTACAGCTTCTCCGGCTGTGTTGGTAAGCATGTTGCTTCTTAACCCGATCAAACCCCTTGAGGGAATATCAAATTCCAAATGCTGCATTTCTCCTTTTGTTTCCATCACCAGCATCTCACCTTTCTTTTGTGTAACAAGGTCAATAACCCTACCGCTAAATTCGGCTGGCACATCTACTACCAATATTTCAAATGGCTCATGTTTAACGCCGTCAATTTGCTTTACCAATACCTGTGGCTGACCAATGGTAAGCTCAAATCCTTCCCTGCGCATGGTCTCAATTAAAATACCCAAGTGCAGGATACCACGTCCAAATACATTAAAACTATCAGCATTGTCACTATCCTCTACACGTAGCGCCAGGTTTTTTTCTGTTTCTTTCAACAACCTGTCACGCAAATGGCGACTGGTTACAAACTTACCTTCTTTACCAAAAAATGGCGAGTTGTTAATACCGAACAGCATGCTCATGGTTGGTTCATCTACACTAATTACAGGCAATGCTTCCTGATTTTCAACATCTGAAATAGTATCGCCAATGTTAAATGTTTCTAACCCAACCACTGCACAAATATCACCTGCAAAAACTTCTGTTGTTTTCTTTTTGCCCATTCCTTCAAACACATACAGTTCTTTAATCTTCATTTTTTTGTTACCGCCATCTGCTTGTAACAAGGCAATTTGCTGGCCTTCTTTAATGCTGCCACGGGCAACTTTACCTACAGCAATTCTCCCCAAAAAAGAAGAATAATCCAATGAAGTAATTTGCATTTGTGTTGGCCCCTCGTTTACCTTAGGCTCCGGTACGTACTGCAAAATTGCATCCATTAAAGGAAAAATATTTTCCGTTTCAGTAATGGAAGTGTTCATCCAGCCATTTTTGCTACTACCATATATTGTAGGGAAATCCAATTGCTCTTCAGTTGCATCCAGGTTAAAGAATAATTCAAAAACTGCATCATGCACTTCATCCGGACGACAGTTAGGCTTATCTACTTTATTGATTACAACAATTGGATGAAGCCCAAGCGCCAATGCTTTCTGCAACACAAAACGTGTTTGTGGCATGGGTCCTTCAAACGCATCTACCAGCAATAAAACTCCATCTGCCATTTTTAATACCCTTTCAACTTCACCACCAAAGTCACTGTGACCGGGTGTATCTATCACGTTAACTTTTACGCCTTTGTAGTTAACAGAAATGTTTTTACTAAATATGGTAATACCACGTTCCCTTTCCAGGTCGTTGCTATCCATGATGAGTTCGCCGGTTTCCTGATTATCCCGGAATACCTGGGTGGCGTGTAAAATTTTATCAACCAGGGTAGTTTTACCATGATCAACGTGGGCAATAATTGCGATGTTGCGAATGTTCATTTTTGTTTAGCTTTGAGCAACAGGCCTTGAGTTTGGTGCGTTGCAAATTTTGCTAAGCCGCTTACTCACAGCCCGTAGCTGTTTTTAAGGGCGCAAAGGTAAGCTTTTTTGGCCGGACGGCAAGGTTAAAACTAAATTAACATTTACCGGGGGCTATGCTGTAGGTGCTTTATTGATACAAAAAAATATGAAATTCAAATGAATGCTATCAGATTAATTGGCAAAAGAAAACGTATTGCTATGGTTGCTCACGACAATAAAAAAAGGGAGTTGATTGAATGGGCAGCACACAACTCAAAAGAACTTGCAAAACATGAATTAATTGCTACAGGCACAACCGGAAAACTATTAGAGGAACAATTAGACCGGCCGGTTACAAAAATGCTGAGTGGCCCCCTTGGTGGCGACCAGCAAATTGGCGCCATGATAGCGGAAGGTAAAATTGATGTGATGGTATTTTTTTGGGACCCAATGCAGGCACAACCGCATGACAGCGATGTAAAGGCATTGCTAAGATTGGGCGTGGCCTGGAATATATTACTTGCCTGCGACAGAGCTACTGCAGATTTTATGTTTACGTCTCCCTTAATGCAACAGGAATACGAAACAATTATTCCCGATTATGATAGTTACCTGCACAGAAATGTTACCGGATAGTTTTTTATATCTTCTAAAAGAAAGCCATTTATACTCTAACGTAAATTTTTCTCTTATCTAAGAAGTATCCACCCAGCCAGCAAAGCAGCATAAAACTTACCGCAAATAAAAGGGAGCCAAGGTAATCACCTGCATAAATAAAAACATTTCTATAAATCCATTGGTACAAAGAGAGCTTAGGCTCAATTCTGATAAAGTACAACAATATTGCGGCGAGTTCAGACAACAAATAAATAAACAGTGGATTGCGGCCAAATACTTCAAAGAAATAAGTCCAGCTGGTTTGTTGCCTAAAGTTAATAATATAAATAATGATGGAAATAATGATGCAATCCAGCCCTACAGTTTGCAACACAAAAGAGCTGGTCCATAGTTTTTTGTTGATAGGAAAAATTAAATTCCAGCAATAGGCGGCAAAGAGTAATAATACACCTGTTAACAACAGTTTTGTTAAGCCCTCGTAGGTATTTCCTTTGTGCTGAATAAATTTTCCAACAGTAAATCCGGCTACCACATTGGCAATTGCAGGCATGGTGCTTAGCAATCCTTCCGGATCAAAAGCTACGCCCTCGCCGTGGTAAAGGTGGCTTTCGGGCAACAGCCATTTGTCCAGCATTTGCCCGGCATTGCCTTCCATACTTAACGGAGCAGCCGGGTCACCAAATGCATATAACAAAATCCAATAGGTAAACAGTAACAAAATGCTGATGTTTAAAGCCGCTTTGGGTTTTAGATAATAAATCATAAGCGAAGCAATGCCATAACAAAGTGCAATCCGCTGCAACACCCCAAAAACTCTTGTCCCACTAAAAGGAGAAAATATTAGATGATTATTTGCATCCCATTTTACAAAAGGAAACCAATACATAAGATAGCCCAGCAAAAAAATGATGAACGTTCTTTTTAAAATTTTCCATAACACCTGCTGTTGGTCCAGTTTTTCCCATCTGGCCATTACAAAACTCATCGCATTACCAACTGCAAATAAAAAAGAGGGAAAAACTAAATCGGTAGGTGTAAATCCGTCCCAATGCGCATGCAGCAAGGGCGAAAACGTTGTGGCCCCATTACCCGGAGTATTTACTATAATCATCAGGCAAATGGTCATTCCCCTAAAAACATCAAGGGCAGTAAAGCGTTGGTTGGCAGCAGTCATTATACAGGTGGTTAAAGAAAAATCAAATTAGGTAATTTAATTGGAAAAACGTTTTAAAAATTAGTAACCATGAAAAAATATCATGGTAAAAATTGAATTGGAGATTAATCGTTTAAAAATTAAAATTGCAAATGGGTAAACCAATCTTACAAAATTATTTATTCAGCACTTGCCTCTATTATTTAATTACTTTAAAATAAAATTGCCCTTTCATTTTCGGCTGATAATATTGGTAAGAAAGCGGTAAAAGCATAATTAATTATGGAGCAAGTTGTAATTTTAACGTACGATTCGATGATAAAAGAAAACGGGCATATTATTGAGATAATCAAACGAGTTTTTGAAAATTAATTATGAAAAAAGAAAAATTGTTTCTCCCCAATATTGGCCTCTGTATTGTATTGGATTTATTAGGCATGATTACCTATTTTTTTCCAGGATTGGGGGAGTTTGTTGATGTAGTATGGGCACCCATTTCCAGTTACCTGTTTTTTAAAATGTTTGGCGGCAAACTTGGTATGATTGGTAGTGTTCTCAATTTTTTGGAGGAAATTATTCCTTTTACAGATGTCATTCCATCTTTTACCATTGCATGGTTTATCAGGAAAAAGGAAATAGAAAAAGTTTCAGACAGGGAGATAGAAAAAATTAAATAAACTGATTTTAAAATAATAGAATTTAACAGTGTAGATAAAAATGTACCAATTTTCTATTGACATCGCATCAATCTCATATGGTTACTGTATGAGGTATCGCTACAATAAATATTTTCATTTATTAAAAATGCAGTTCTCTTAGCACAAAACCTCCTTCCTCCAATCACTTTTATAAAGTAATTTGCATAAAAAAACTGTGCCGTTCAATCTTCAATCAAGCTATTCACCAGCCGGCGATCAGCCGGATGCTATCCTTAAATTAACGGAAGCAATTAACGATGGTGAACAATACCAAACCCTGTTGGGGGTTACGGGCAGAAAGGAGCTTTCCCTCCGATCGTTCCCGGCCTTCGTTGCGGTGCGGCAGGTACACGGTGGCTCGTTTCTGCGACCCGTCGAGCAGAATATACGCGTGCGGTACTTCGATGCCGCACACGTAATAGAACTCGTT
>JANPNY010000757.1:0-5578 GCA_031427745.1 Chitinophagaceae bacterium
GCGCTGTCGTTCAAGAGCGGCATGCCGATCCTGCAGGGGATGAATGTCGTCAGCATGGTGGTGGACAATGAATACATGCGCAGCCGCATCGAACAGATGCGCGATGGTGTGGAGCGCGGCGAAAGCATCCTGCGCACTGCCACCACCGCCGGCGTATTCAATCCGGTGGTGCTGCAAATGATCGCAGTGGGCGAAGAAAGCGGCGCTCTGGATAGCCTGATGTTTGAAATAGCGGAAATGTACGAGGGTAGACAAAAACAACATCGTAAGGTCAAGAAGCATCACCGTAAAAAACAAACTGCCCGATATATATGTGGTAGATGAAGCGGATTTAAAAGAGGACGATAAAATATTACTCGAAGGTGTGCAGAAAGTAAAAGAGGGAGACAAAATTAATTTTGAATATGAAAAGCCGGAAGAAATGCTGAAACATTTACGGCTTAAAGCAGAATAATGCCGGCACAAGGTAATGAGTTGGTACCATGGCTAGGTTCGCTTTGTAGGGCCTTCACTTACCACTCTATCATCCAAAAAAATTATCCATAAATGTTTAACAAATTTATACACAGGCCCGTACTCTCTATTGTGATATCTATTATCATTGTTTTTCTTGGAGTACTGTCAATGACCATCCTGCCTGTAACGCAATTTCCAACTATTTCGCCCCCAAAAGTGGTAGTGGTGGCCGACTATCCCGGTGCCAATAACGAACTGATGGTAAAATCTGTAATCATTCCGTTAGAAAGAGCATTGAATGGCGTGCCGGGGATGAAATACATAACTGCAAGTGCAGGAAACGATGGAGAAGCAAATGTGGAAGTGATTTTTAATTTGGGTACCGATCCTAATCAGGCTGCATTGAATGTACAAAACAGGGTGGCATCTGTAATAAATAAACTGCCGCCCCTGGTTGTAAGAGAAGGCTTAAAAATTTCGCAGGAGGTACCCAACATGCTAATGTACATTAACCTGTACTCTAATGATACGGCCAGCGACCAAAAGTTCCTTTTTAATTTTGCCGACATCAATATGCTGTCCGAATTGAAAAGGGTAAATGGGGTAGGCTTTGCCGATATACTTGGTAACCGGGAATATGCCATGCGTATCTGGCTAAAACCCGATCGTATGTTGGCCTATAAAATTTCTACCGATGAAATTATGTCTTCACTTAGTTCGCAAAGCCTGGAAGCCTCGCCCGGTAAAACTGGTGAGAGTTCGGGCAAACGGTCACAGTCCTTTGAATATGTACTCAAATACACCGGCCGGTTTACCACGAAAGAGCAATATGAAAACATAGTAGTGAAGGCGAACGCAAACGGCGAATTGCTGCGCTTGAAAGATGTTGCTGATGTTGAATTTGGCAGCTCTATGTATGATATCTATTCGAGCCTTAATGGAAAATCATCGGCAGCAATTGTACTAAAGCAATCTTATGGCAGCAATGCCTCGCAGGTAATTAAAGATGTAAAAGCAAAGCTGGAAGAAATTAAAAAAACTTCCTTTCCCAAAGGAATGGATTATGAAATCAGTTATGATGTATCTAAGTTTCTCGACGCCTCTATCGACAAAGTAGTGCATACACTGGTAGAAGCATTTTTACTGGTGGGCATAGTGGTGTTTATCTTCTTGGGCGACTGGCGTTCTACATTAATTCCTGCTATTGCCGTGCCTGTTTCTTTGGTCGGTACCTTTTTATTCATGCAGTTTTTTGGCATTACGCTCAACCTCATTACTTTATTTGCACTGGTGCTGGCCATCGGTATTGTGGTGGATAATGCCATTGTAGTAATTGAAGCCGTACATGCTAAAATGGAGACCAAACATCTTAGTCCATTGCTTGCCACCGAAGAGGCCATGCATGAAATAAGTGGTGCCATTATCGCTATCACTTTTGTAATGGCGGCGGTGTTTATTCCGGTGGCATTTATGAGCGGACCGGTGGGTGTATTTTACCGGCAATTTTCCATTACAATGGCAACAGCGATTGTATTGTCCGGTGTTGTGGCACTTACGCTTACACCTGCTCTATGTGCAATCATGCTGAAGAATACACACGGACAAGCAAAGAAAAAAAATATATTGAGCAAAGCCCTTGATGGTTTCAACCACTGGTTTAATAATCTTACCGGCAGGTATCAAAATATTCTGAATGGCATAGTGAGCAAAAGGCTGCTAACTTTTTTATTACTGATTGGTTTTTGTGCCGCTACCTATTTTATAAACAATACCGTTCCTTCGGGCTTTATTCCGAGCGAAGACCAGGGTATGTTTTATGCAGTAATTCAAACGCCCCCGGGTTCCTCACTTGAACGGACAAATGAAGTTTCAGAACGTGTGCAAAAGATCGCAGAAAAAATTGAAGGGGTGCAATCAGTTTCATCTCTTGCAGGATATGAAATTCTTTCTGAAGGTACAGGTGCCAACTCCGGTACCTGTCTTGTAAACCTAAAAAGCTGGGACGACAGGAAGCTTTCTGCTCATGAAATAATGGCTGAGCTCGAAGAAAAATCTAAAGACATTGCGGGTGCACAAATTGAATTTTTTCAACCGCCTGCCGTACCGGGATATGGCGCTGCCGGCGGATTTGAATTGCGGCTCATGGATAAAACCGGTAACGGCGATTATAAAAAACTGGAGACGGTGAGCAACGAATTTGTAGCTGCACTTAGCAAACGGAAAGAACTGGCAAACGTATTTAGTTTTTACAGTGCAAGCTTTCCGCAATTTATGTTGAAGGTAGATAATGATGCTGCACAGCAAAAAGGCGTAAGTATTGAAAATGCAATGAATACGCTCTCTACTTTAATCGGTAGCAATTACGAAATAAGCTTTATAAAATTTGGACGACAGTATAAAGTAATTGTTGCTGCTGCTGCACAATACAGGGCATTGCCAGACGATGTTTTAAAACTGTATGTAAAAAATAATAAAGACGAAATGGTGCCTTTCGCTGCTTTTATGAGTATGGAAAAAGTGTATGGCCTCTCAGAAATCACCCGGCATAATATGTACACTGCATCGCAAATAAGTGGCGGTGCTGCTATGGGATACAGCAGTGGTCAGGCGTTGGCCACCGTTAATGAAGTAGCAGAAAAAACTTTGCCAAGGGGCTTTGCTATCGACTGGGCGGGTGTTTCAAAAGATGAGTCGTCCCGTGGTAATGAAGCCATCTACATCTTTCTTATTTGTTTAGGCTTTGTGTACCTGATTCTTTCTGCACAATACGAAAGTTTTGTTTTGCCATTGGCTGTAATACTTTCCTTACCTGCTGGCATATTTGGTGCCTTTGTATTCTTAAAAATATTCGGGCTCGAAAATAATATCTACGCACAGGTGGCAATGGTAATGCTGATTGGTTTGCTGGGTAAAAATGCGGTATTGATTGTGGAGTTTGCAGTTCAAAAACACCGGGCCGGTGCCACAGTATTTAATGCAGCAGTGGAAGGTGCTACCGTGAGATTCCGTCCTATCTTAATGACATCATTTGCATTCGTTGCCGGATTGATACCGCTGCTGGTGGCAACCGGACCGGGTAAAATTGGTAACCGAACTATTGGTAGTGCTGCGGCTGGTGGAATGCTGTTTGGAACCGTGTTTGGCGTATTGGTAATACCAGGGCTGTATTATCTTTTTGCAAAAATATCCGAGAAAAATATTTTGGTAGCAAATGAAGATGAGAATCCTTTAACAGAAGAAATAGATAATAACCGATAATGAATTTAACTAGAAAAAATTTTATAACAGTGGCAGTTTGTAGCAGCATGTTATATGCAGGTTGCAAAGCCCCTGCACTGATGCAGTCGCCCAAAGCAAAAACAGCACCAGCTGCTTTTACAAATAATGGCGACACCACCCATAACAGTGCAACGGTGCAATGGAAGCAATTTTTTGCCGATAAATATTTAACCAACCTTATTGATACGGCGTTAAAAAATAACCAGGAACTGGAAATAACCTTGCAGGAAATTGAAATTGCCCATAACGAAATATCCAGCAGGCAGGGAGCCATTTTGCCAAGGGTGGAAACCGGCGCCGGTATTGGTGTGGAAAAAGTAGGCCGCTATACCAGCCAGGGTGCTGGTGATGCTTCTACCGATATAAAACCGGGTAGGGCGGTTCCGGATTGGTTGCCGGATTACCGTGTAGGTGTGTTCGCCATCTGGGAAGTGGATGTTTGGAAAAAACTACGCAATTCAAAAAAAGCGGCTGTCAGCAGGTACCTTGCCACGGTGGAAGGAAAGAACTTTTTAGTAACCAACCTGGTTGCGGAAATCGCTAACAATTATTATGAATTGCTGGCGCTCGATAATCAACTGGATATTGTAAAACAAACCATCCGTTTGCAGCAAAATGCGTTGGATATTGTGCGTATTCAAAAACAGGCGGCGGCGGCTAATGAACTGGCGGTGAAAAAATTTGAGGCGGAAGTACTCAGTTCGCAAGGGCTTGAATTTGATATTCGGCAAAAGATAACAGCTAAAGAAAATGCCCTCAATTATTTACTGGGTCGTTATCCGCAAACGGTGTCTAGAGATACAACGGGCATTTTAAATTTAAAACCCACTCAGGTAGCCACCGGCATTCCCAGCCAGTTATTAAAAAACCGTCCTGATATAAAGCAGGCAGAGCTGCAATTGCAGGCTGCAAAGCTGGATGTAGCTGTAGCCAGAACAGCGTTTTATCCTTCGTTCAATATCTCCGCCGGTCTTGGGTTCCAGGCTTTTTCGCCGGGCTCTCTTGTAAAATTGCCGGAGTCATTGATTTCTTCTTTAGTGGGTGATGTTGCCGGACCATTGATCAACAAAGCAGCTATTAAAGCTGACTACAACAATGCCAATGCACGCCAGATACAAGCGATTTTTAATTATGAAAAAACTATCCTGAATGCCTACATTGAAGTTTCAACCGAACTGTCTAATTTAAAAAACCAGGAGCAGCTGTTTGCTTTAAAATCAAAGCAGGTAAGCACATTATCAGCCACCATCGATATATCCAACGACTTGTTTAAATCGGCACGGGCCAACTACCTGGAAGTGTTACTAACGCAAAGGGATGCCTTGGAAGCTAAACTACAATTGATAGAAACCAGGTTGAACCAGTTAAACTCCGTAACAAATATTTACCGGGCATTAGGCGGCGGATGGAATTAGCAGGATGAAAAAATATTTGCCAACCCAACTGACCCGGTGGTGATTTATTCTAAGCATTAACAAACTGCAATACTGCCAAAATTTTTAATCAGGATTTTTATTTTCTATAAAGAAATTTTATAGCCCAACCCCACATACTTAAACCCAAATTTTGCAGTAGAATTATCCTGTAAGACTTAAAGGCAGTTTTGTATTTTCAATAAATGAAAAAAGACTGTCATACCATTGCCGTCGTTTTAGTGGAACAGACATTTTAAGTACATTGCTTTGTACCCATGAACCAACTGCAAAGCAGTTGAATCTTAATGTGGCCAGCGTAGGACTGGGCTGCTTTTGAAGCGTTACCTGGCGGAATAAACTCATCAAATTATATGCTACCATTACAAAGCGCATGGCTGTTTCTGTGGCGCAAAAATCATCCATACAAA
>JANPNY010000758.1:0-2868 GCA_031427745.1 Chitinophagaceae bacterium
TGAAGTTAAAAATGTACAGGCTTTGATATTGGTACCATCTCGTGAGCTGGCTTTACAAATTGATGAAGTGTTTAGAAAAATGACCACCGGGTACAAAGTAACCTGTTGTTATGGCGGACATAAAAGAGAGATTGAGGAAAAAAACCTGGTACAGGCCCCGGCAGTTATTATCGGCACAGCCGGACGAATTGCTGATCATCTTAGGAGAAATAATTTTTCGACGGAACTGATTACAACTTTAATACTAGATGAATTTGATAAATCATTGGAATTAGGCTTTTTAGAAGAAATGACTTTTATAATTAAGTCTCTCAAATCTGTCAATAAAAAGATCTTAACCTCGGCCACCGAAGCTGCTTCGATACCGGATTTCATTGGTTTTGATAATCCGATGCAGTTAAATTTTACAAATACCAGTTTAATTGAAAAAGATGTTTATGATAAACTGGTAATCATTGAGTTAAAATCTGATTATAAAGAGAAGTTTGATATTTTTTTCCGTTTTATTTGTCATATCAATAACAAGTCGGCCATCGTGTTTTGCAACCACCGGGATACGGTTGAACAGGCAAGCAACTTTTTAAAAGAACATGGTATTGTAAATGTTTTTTACCATGGTGGCATGGAGCAACAGGAAAGGGAAAGTGCGCTGGCAAAATTTAAAAATGGCAGTTCGTCAATTCTCATCACCACCGATCTTGCATCAAGAGGGCTGGATATTCCGGATATTAAATATGTTGTACATTATGATTTGCCCCCAACCGAAGCAATTTATACCCACCGTAATGGCAGGACGGCCCGTATGGAAGCTGGCGGAAAAGTGGTTTTAATTGTTGGAAAAGGTGAATACAGACCCACTTACATCAAAGATGAAGTGACGGATTTGATTCTTCCGGAAGAAACGGAGTTGCCGGAAAAGCCAAAATGGTCAACTCTATTTATCGCCGCAGGCAAAAAAGACAAAGTAAATAAAATAGATATTGTAGGATTTCTATCAAAAATAGGTCTGCTTAAACAGGAAGATATCGGCTTAATTGAGGTTAAAGACTTTTTCTCTTTTGTAGCTGTAAGAAAATTAAAAGTAGGTGTTGCTATGGAATTGATAAAAGACCAGAAAATGAAAGGTAAAAAAGTGAAATTTGATATCGCAAAATAGCCCGGCCTAGTATTATGGGCATTGTTATTTAAATGCCGCTCCTGCCCTATCAAGCCGGTCATTAATGGCTCTGCCAATTCCCCTCATTCGGGAATATTTCTGCTAAAATCACATCAACCTTCAATTGATCAATGTTTCTTAATGCCGCAAATAAATTTTTTGCTGCTTCAGCCAAAGAACCTTCTGGAGAAAGTACAAATTGTTGCTCCGGTGGAACGTACTGAAAATGTTTGGTAAAACTTATGGTAGCAACTTTTTTATTGATCCATCCCGGTAACATTTTTTCTATCTCGCCTGTATATAAGGGCGTAAAAGGTGCATAGTGCGACTTTAATTGCCCCGGTACCAATGGCTTGTTAGTTGCAATGTCAGAAGTAATAATTATCTGCTCATTTAATACAGCTTCGATGGCTTCAATGCTTATTCCGCCCGATCTGTGTAGTATCACCCGTTCATTTTCATCAAACCCGATTATAGTAGATTCTACACCAATACCTGCTGAACCGCCATCTAAAATATAAGGGATTTTACCAGCCAAACTTTTCATTACATGCCCTGCGGTTGTTGGACTTATATAGCCAAATGGATTGGCACTAGGTGCAGCCAAAGGAAAATCAAGCAGCTGTAACAACCGGAGCGTTAATGGATGGTTAGGGATTCTTACAGCAACTTTGTCACTGCCCGCCGTTACCAAATCAGAAATTATATTGTTCCTGGGCAACAGGAATGTAAGTGGACCAGGTGTAAATGTTTTGGCTAATACCATCGCTTTATTGGGCACATCTTTTACATAGTCCCCGGCTTTTTCCCAGCTGCTGCAATGGATAATTAATGGATTAAACTGTGGCCTGTTTTTTACCTGGAATATTTTAAGCACAGCATCTTCATTGAGTGCATTGGCAGCAAGACCATAGACAGTCTCGGTGGGAATTGCCACTAAATCTCCCGCCTGTAAAAGGGATTGGGCTTTGTAAATATCAGTACCGGTTATTGTATCCATGTTAATTGTGACCGCAAATATACTTGCACAACCACTAAAATGTTACAGAATGAATTAAAGAAGCTGGGTTTCGTGATTATTTAGTAGAATTAGGTAAAATTTTGATTTTCAGCCTGATAAGATTTTTACCTTTCCCCTCCTCTACCAGAAGCAGGTGCCCACGGGGCGGATGAGGTTCCGCCTTTATTGCTTTGCATAAAAAAAGAAAATTGACAGCATACTGGCTCTTAGAGTTTTTGCGGCAAAAAAGTGTTTTCAAATTTTTTCCAAAAAATTATTGGAGTTATAAAAAAATAACATAATTTTAGAATGTGTTAAGATAAGCTAACTCATATCCTTTGAAAGGCGAAACCAATATCCCACGTTATATCTCACAACGATTACAATAATCAATATCCTTAGAAAAATAATTTTTTTTCCAATCATCCTCCGATTATACATTTTTTCTATTGAAATATTTGAATGACTTTTTCATTCATTCATTTGATGTTACCTGTTAATAGAGATGTGTATTAAGCCATATAATTATATCCATCTTTAAACTAATCAAAATGAACAAGGGAATCTTTACACGTATCACGCTCGCTTTTATGTTGTTTTTGTCTTTGGCCTCCTTTAATGTTAAGGGGCAGGCAACAGTAAAAACTGATTTACTCGATTATCCTCCTGGCTCTACGGCCATTATTACTGGTACTGGATTTCAGCCTGGCGA
>JANPNY010000759.1:0-4430 GCA_031427745.1 Chitinophagaceae bacterium
TTCTTGTCCGGCAACATCAGCAAAGAAGAGCTCAGTAATATTGTAAATAAAGCAGCCAATCAAATCCTTAAAGAGGGCAAAGACATGGCAGATGCAGAAGGGGACGAAAAGCCAGCCGGGAATACTGCGGAAGGCACCAACCTGGTGTTAAGAAACCTGGCTAATAACGATGAAACCATCTTTAAATTAGTTAATGAATACTACTTTGATAAAAGCGGAACAAAGCTGCTGATAGAAACATCTAAAAGGAGTAAAGACAGCAACAGCAAGGCTTTGGTGCTATTGTATCATTTACAAACTAAAAAAACAGATACCGTTATGGCCGCTTTTAATGATGCAAAAAACTTTGCCTTTGATGAAGCAGGAAACCAGTTGGCGTTTGTAGCAGAAAGAGACAGTAGTGAGAAAGCGCTCCAAAAATTTTACGGTCTTTGGTATTTTACCGCCGGAAAAGACAGTGCATCGATGATTGCAGATAAAAATACGGTGGGCATGCAGTTAGGGTATATGGTAAGTGAAAATGCGAAAGTAGATTTTAGCAAAGATGGCAACAAATTGTTCTTTGGTACTGCACCGGTCCGTTCACCTAAAGACACGATGCTGGTTGATTTTGAACTGGCTAAAGTAGATGTGTGGAATTACAAAGATGATTACCTCCAAACCCAACAGTTAAAGAATCTGGAAACCGAACTTAAGAGAAGTTATGTTGCAGTGTATCATTTTAACAGCAATAAATTGGTACAATTGGGTGCGGAGGATGCAGAAAACATCAGCATTGTAAATGAAGGCAACGCAGGTTGGGTATTGGCCGAAAGCAACAAAGGAAACAGGGTAGAAAGCCAATGGACCGGGAGAACTAAATCATCAGCTTATGTAATAAACAGCTACACCTGCGAGAGAAAAACCATCTACACCAATTTGTATTTAAACGCAGAAGCATCACCCGGGGGTAAGTTTGTTTACTGGTACAATCCAGTTTTAAAGAATTATTTTACTTACGAAGTAGCAACCGGCATCACAAAAAATATCTCAGAAAAAATAAAAGAGCCACTGTATGATGAAGAAAACGACGTACCGGATTTGCCCAGAAGTTATGGTGTAATGGGTTGGCACTTTGGCGATAGTGCTGTTTATTTATATGACAAATTTGATGTGTGGCGTGTTGCTCCAACTGCATCTTACAACCCATTTATTGTTACAAAATATACGGTGTATGCTAATGGGAATAAATTTTTTAGCGGCCGTCAAACAAATAAAGTCTCCAGGTATATTTCTCTCGATAAGGAACAGCGTTTTTTTGATAGTTACCGCCGGTACCTGTTTACCATTCAAAATAAGATTACCAAAGAATCCGAATTATATTTTAAAACCTTGGGTGAAACTGATATTTCCGGGAAAATTATTTACGATGGCAAGGCTGTTACAGCAAGACATGCCATGTCGAAAAACACAGCAACACTACTTTTTTCCAGGGAAAATTTTCAAAATTCGCCCAATATGTTTGTTGTAAAAGTAGATAGCCCAGGGTTGGTTGAAACAAATAAACAACAGGGCAAAGTAGCATCTGATACCTACAATAATATCACCCAACTCTCAGATATCAACCCTCAACAAAAGGATTACAACTGGGGAACCGCTGAATTATATACCTGGAAAACTTACACAGGTAAAAACACCACCGGCATTTTATATAAACCCGACAATTTTGATCCTAAAAAGAAATACCCCCTCATCTGCTATTTTTATGAAAAACTAACAGATGGATTGTATAGTTATGCCCCTCCGGCACCAACACCCAGCAGGTTAAACATTCCATTTTTTGTAAGTCGTGGTTACATTGTATTGGCTCCGGATATCAGTTATACCACAGGTCACCCAGGTAATGACGCTTATAATCATATTGCAAGTGGAGCAAGATCCTTGGTAAAATTAGGTTTTGTAGACAGCACGAAAATTGGTATCCAGGGCCAGAGTTGGGGAGGATACCAGGTGGCTTATCTCATCACAAAAACAAACTTATTTGCTGCGGCATGGGCCGGTGCGCCGGTTGCAAACATGACGAGTGCGTATGGGGGCATCCGCTGGGAGAGTGGTGTAAACCGCCAGTTTCAATATGAAAAAGGTCAAAGCCGTATAGGTGCAACACTCTGGGAAAAGCCTCAATTATATTTGGAAAATTCACCATTATTCTCATTACCTAAAGTACAAACGCCGTTGGTTATTATGCACAATGATGCAGATGGAGCTGTGCCGTGGTACCAGGGAATGGAGCTGTTTACCGCATTACGCAGACTTGATAAGCCGGTTTGGATGCTCAATTACAATGGCGAAGCCCACAATCTTATTGAAAGAAGAAACCGTAAAGATATACAGATTAGGGAGCAGCAATTTTTTGATTGGTTACTAAAAGGGGAGCGGTCGGCAACCTGGTTAACGGAAGGTGTCCCTGCTATAAACAAAGGAAAAGATTGGGGATTAGATGTGGAATAGCTTGTAAAATGGATTGATTTAATTGCATAAGATAGCCTGTAAGGGCTATTTTTATGCCCGTTATGCTGCGTTTTTTTCACTTTTTTTGAAATTATTTGCAGTATATCGGCTGCATTTCGATCACAATTTGATGGATAACTCAGAAAATTAGGTCTTTTCCGGGAAGTCCTTCGCAGGTTAACCAGTGTTATTAAGGCAAGATTACGAAAGATTTTCCCTTTGAATTGTAGCATGTTGAAAGTGATCTGGCAAGATTTCCTTGCTATTTTCCGTCATTTTTTTGTGTTAATGAGCTTTCCAATTTTCAAAGTTTTATCACATTCCCGGTTTTTAATGACGCTGAAGAAGAGAGGAGATAGATGATTATAGCTCTAAATTATTCCGGGAAGAGTATAAGAATGAAGACGAATACGGCTTTAATTCATAATTATTTTACCAGTAAATTGAATGCTTGTTTTTGAAGCGGATCAGAAATACTGTCACTCTGACTTAAAAAAATCTGGTAATATCAATTGCGGGTAAAATGCAAAATGGTAGGATCTAGGGTGAAATACGAAATGGCTTGTCTGGTATTTCAAAAATTGCAAATAGCTTTCTCCGGAGACTGGGCAAAAATATGAACTCAAAATTTTTCTTTGGTGCATAGCAAAAGCTTTTCAAGCTTTCCCGGAAATAGGCCGAATTCAAAAAATGATAAAAATTGTTTTGTGGAAATCTCTTGTTAAAAGTCAGTTTTTGGAACATATAAGAAACAGACGGTGGGGTAAAAACCAAAAAAAAGCTAGCAGGTGTAGTAGAAAATTGAAGCTTTGTTTAGTTAACTGTCAGAAAAAAAGTAAGCTTAAAATTTAAAAATCCTAGTCTGACTTTGGAGGATGATGGCTGTAAAATATGTAATTTTAAAAAAAGCTAAAGATCTGCTTGCCCTCATAAAGTATCGGGAAAATCATAAATACATTAGCCTTTCCTACTTTTATGCTCCCGGTTATTTTTACCGTCACCTCATTCCTAATAAAAGTGTTTAGCCCGTTTTTTAGAATGTTTCTCATGTCCACGTCCATCTTCAATGGTATAGAAAATTCCTCTTTTTTGGGTATGCTAATCTGGTAATCCTGCGCACTATGCCCCAGGTAACTGTCATTTATAAAAATATCTACATCTGTTGTTTTTAGTTCTATTCCATAATTATTTGGGTTAAAATAGACAAGGTCTAATTTAATTGCAGAAGAAGAAAAGCCCAGCTTTTCGATGGAAAAGTTTTTATAGTTTCGGTATTCTAATGGCTTTGGTGTGCTACAAGCCAACTGTAATATTGACAGTAACAGCGATAAGAGTGGGAGAGTGGTCTTTCTATTTACCATAAAGTTTAAATGCACTATTAAGAAATGCTAAATTAAGATCTTATTCAATTATTAGTTTGTTAGTTCGTTTGATGCCTTAAAGTTAACAATCTATTAGAGGGCAAATAAGCTAAGTAGTTTAGCAATTAAACAAAATAACCTCCATTCGTTCTGGATTTATATCTACTAATTAAAACGGTTTTAAAAATATTTTTTAAATAATTGAAAAATAATCTAATATATTGTTTATGGTTATAAAAAATATAAATAAAAAGCGCTAAAATTCATAGAAATACTTTGCTAAGGATCTAAAAAAAATAATTGATGGAACTTATTTTTAAACTGATATAAATAAATGACAATTAATGTTTTGAATGTTTTATCTAAACTTAAAACTCAATATTTACTGTTTCTGTAATTAATTTTATATTTTTCAAGAGTTTTTTTTGTAGAAAATGTATGAAAAAAAGAGTTTAGCGTAACCTTAAAAAATTGGAGTACAGTCATAACGTTGCCCTATGCCAGTCTCTCCTATCTTTTTAAGTCTAGTGGAGACTGCGCTTTTTTGTCAGGAAGATATTAAGTATCGGATAAACGAAT
>JANPNY010000760.1:0-7517 GCA_031427745.1 Chitinophagaceae bacterium
AGGAACAGGCCGCTGATCGCTGGATCGGCCACGCGGGTAGACTACTATTTTACCCTTCCTTTTTTTAATTCTTTCTTTCTTGAAATCATTCTTTGTTTTACGGCCCACAGGTATTAGTTTCGCTTTTCAAAAAATAAAAAAATTATGAAAAAATTACTCACCATTGCGGCCCTTGCAATTGGCAGTGGCGCATTTGCACAATCACTTAATACTCCTCAGCCAAGTACTACTCAAACCATCAAACAGAATTTTGGTTTGTCATCCATCGAGTTGTCTTATTCAAGACCAAATATGAAAGGACGCACCGTAATGGGCAACCTGGTACCATTTGGTAAAGTTTGGCGTACTGGTGCTAATTCAGCCACTACACTTGCGTTTGGCGATGATGTAACCATTGGAAATAAATTAGTAGCAGCGGGTAAATATGGCCTTGTTACAATACCCGGAAAAGACAGCTGGGTGTTAATTATCACCAAACAACTGGATGTAACTTCACCTTCTGCCTATAAAGAGGAAAGTGATGTTGTGAGAGTAACAGTTGTACCAACCACCCTTAAAGACAAGGTAGAAACCTTCACAATGCAATTTGAAAATGTAAAATCAAACACCTGTTCATTGGATTTAATGTGGGAAAATACTTCGGTAAGTTTACCTATCAGCACAGATGTTGACACCAAGGTAATGAAGCAGATTGAAAACATTATGACAAAAGACAACCTGCCTTATTTTAATGCCGGCATGTATTATTTGGAAAATGGTAAAGATTTAAACCAGGCATTAACATGGTTTAATAAGGCCGCAGATCAAAACCCAACAGCTTTCTGGATTCAACACCAAAAAGCAAACTGTTTAGCAAAGCTGGGTAAAAAAACCGAAGCCATTGCCGCAGCAACTAAATCGCTGGAACTGGCTACAGAAGCTAAAAATTCTGATTACGTAAAACTGAATGAAGATTTACTGAAGTCTTTAAAATAATATTTTTTTTATCAGCTGGCTACCTGGTTTCTTTATTGAAAACAGGTAGCCTTTTTTATGCAAGGAACGGATAATTGAATAATTGATAATTGATAATTGAATAATTGATAATTGATAATTGGATAATTGATAATTGATAATTGATAATTGGATGAATTGATGATTAATAATTGAATAATTCAATTCACAATTCACCATTCACCATTCACCATTCACAATTCACCATTCACCATTCACCATTCACCATTCACTTTTAGCTTTCTACTAGTACAATTGCTCATCAAAATCCTGAACAGCTACAGGCAGCTTTCTGTTTATCAGAAACTTATTGCGCCATGCAACTACAGCTGCCAGCAATGCCATTAAAATAAGCAGGGAAAAGCTTTTTGAAAGATTGGATTTTTCAGAAATAAAACCAATGAGCGAAGGACCTGTTAAAAAACCTACCAACCCGCCCGTAGTAACCATGGCAAATCCCTCCACGGTGCTTACACCTGGTATATTAGCAGAGGCGCTGAAAAGCACCGGTACAATACAAGAACAACCAACACCAACCAACACATATCCTGCAATAGCAACCGGTATTACAGTTGCCACAACTACTATTAAAAAGCCTATGGCAGCTATAAGTGATCCCGCTATAACAATTCTTTTATTGCCGATTTTTGTAATTAACTGATCGCCGTTAAGCCTGCCCAGCGTCATGGCAATAGAGAAGCCAGCATACCCAAAACTTAAAATTGATTTGGGTGCATGCATCACCTCTTTCATGTAAATGGCACTCCAATCTGCAACACATCCTTCTGCCATAAATGTAACCATACAAATGAATGAAATGCCCAAAATTGTAATGGAAGGCAGCTTTATGCCCGACCTGGAATGAATGATATCCGTATTAGAAAGAAGGTGATGCCTGTTAGAAAGAATTACCAATGCAATAGATACTGAAACCAACACTATCTGCCAGCCGGATGGTACGTGTATCGCAAATAAAAATCCGGCCAGACCTGCACTAACGGCGCCGCCCAGGCTATACATGCCATGGCAGGTGCTCATAAACAGGCGGCCATATTTTTTCTCGAGCAAATTAACTGTTGAGTTGGATGATACACCGTTTAAAAAACTAAAAAAACCATATAGGTAAAGACATGCCCAGAACATTGGCCTGTTCAATGAGTTGATTTGTAATATCATCAGCACACACAAAACGAGGTAGCCGTTCATCATCCATCTTCCAACCTGTATTTTGCTGAAAACCCTTGTTGAAAGCAGCATACCGGTGATAGCACCAAGGGGCGAGAGCAATAAGGATAATCCGAGACTGCCATCTGAAAAATGCAGCCTTTCTTTGATGCCGGGAATTGCAGCAACCCAGGTTCCAAATAATAAACTGGAAGTTGCAAATAAAAAGCCGACGGCCAGCACTGGCTTTGTTATGAAGAAGGAACGTATGTTTTGAAGCATGATATTTGTCAAAATTACAATATCAGCATCTAGAAAATACACAAAAAATTATTTGTGCCGGTTAATAAACTAATATCAAAATATAAATTGATGATAAGCCAGCCATCTCGTAAGATTTCGTTTAAGAGGAGAGGAATAACTTTACAAACAACATTTACAGAGACTGAAATGCAAGCGAAGATCAACTTAATTTCATCCTGATGTTTTATTTAAAAAAAGGGGTAAAAAAAGCACTGTTTTATACGGGGATAAAAGTGCTTTTTAATAAAATGTTACTGTAGAATATTAAACACCTGGTGAGGAAATTTTAGAACACACTCTTGGGGCATCCCAATTGGCTTCTGCCATCACCATAGCCCCGGTCGTATTTAGGGCTAAGTCGGAAACTAACACCAAGCCCTGTAAAATAATAATAGTCTTTTACTTTAGGATTGCCTCTTTTGGCACCAGCACCAGGATAATTGCGTGCAGGTTTCAATTCGTCACCCCTAAAAGCCATGTCAACTGCTTTTTGTCCGTTATTGATTAACAACAGGTTTTTATCTGCAAGCGTGGTACTTACGTCATCCAAATAATCAGTTGATAAAATACGCAAGCCGGTTTCAAACCGAAGATGGATATCATCACTCAAAGCAAGTTTAACACCGCCGCCAAATGGGATCGCTGTTCCACGCAGGGAATATTTTTCTCTTCCAAGGTAAAAGCCCTGCCCTTCTGTGCCCAACGGCTGTAAATTTACTTTGTTGCCTTGCTTATCTATAGCAGACGGATTAAAACCAAAAGTGCCAATTCCGGCAAATATAAATGGTGTAAAGCTATGTTCGTAATTGTTGATTAAATCATATTCAAGCCCCAGGTGAAGTTCAGAAATAGGGGAAGTAAAGCTTAAGTTACGGGTTGCATTTAATGGACTTTTTTTATCATCAGCTCCAACTTTTGCAAGGGTATAACCTGCCCGGATAAAAAGTTTACTGGATAACTCATACAATAAGCCAACTCCAACTGCTCCCTTTGCCTGGTTAAAAGTAAACCTGCTGCCCTGTAAGTCGCCCTGGTAATTGCTTGATCCTGCAAATAAAGTTAAATGGAGGTTTTGCGCCTGGGCAAAACAGGAAGATGTTAAGAGAAATATGCTCAGGAAAAGGTGTCTCATACTTGCTGATAACGAAATAAACATACTTGTATTGTTTAATTATTTACCTGTTTGCAAAATACGTACCATAGATATAGAGAAAAATACTGGAATCAGTACTTTTTTAATGGAATACCTGTTTATTAAACCTGATAGGTGTACAATGCTCCGAAAGTATTTGCACTTTATTGTCTTTTTTAATGACGGTAACGCTACATCGTTGGTCTTCATCAAAAGGAATGCCTCTATAAATCCCTTTTCCCAGCCAACGGGTGCTCACCACGGCTGTATTTTCATATAATGCCACCACTATTTCACAACGATCCATCGATTGCAGCAGATAGGTATTTGAGCCAGCTGTTTGCACTAAACTATCTCTGCTAAAGCTTCCTCCCGATTGGGTAAAATAAATATAAACAGGTGATAAAACCGAATCTACCTTTTTAAAATTTTTGTTGCGCCAGCCGTCGTCAAACTGTTTAATAACATAGATAACTTCTTCTTCAGTAAGTTTTGTTTGCTTCTTACAACCAATAATACCTGCTATCAATAACAGGATGATACCTATATAATTTTTCATTTTTGCAAATATAAAACAGAAAAGGAGCAGATAGGTTTGCAGCCTGATTATCCGGTATAATTATCAACTTTTTACTGTTAGCCCTGCTTCAAAGGTGTCCATATCTAACGAATCGGCCACAACAGCATCGCCAATACGTGTTCTACGAAGACTACTGAGGTATCCACCACAACCTAATGCAGCACCAAAATCATTTGCAAGACTGCGGATGTAAGTACCTGTTGAGCAGATAACTTTAAATGAAATTACAGGCAGGCTGATACCAGTGATTTCAAATTGATGAATGCTGATGGTACGGGCTTCCAGTTTTACATCTACCCCCCTTCTTGCCAGCTCGTATAATGCCACTCCTTCTTTTTTGATTGCAGAATAAATGGGTGGAAATTGCTGAATGGTTCCAATGAATTGTTTAGTTGCCTGGAGGATGGCCTCGTCTGTAATATCATGAAAAGGCTTCATCTGCTCGGGCAAACTTTCAAGATCGTAGGTAGGCGTTACAGCGCCTAAGGTAATTTGGCCGGTATATTCCTTTTCAGCAGCCATGTATTCATTTATCTTTTTAGTGAATTTTCCGGTACAAACAATTAATAATCCGGTTGCTAATGGGTCGAGTGTTCCGGCATGGCCAATTTTTTTTATCTGTAATAAACTCCTCATTTTTCTAACCACATCAAAAGATGTCCAGTGCAGTGGTTTGTCAATCAAAATCATGCTACCCTCGGCGTAGGGTAATTGAATAGCAGGATCAATGGGTTCCCTTTTGATACGTGGTTCCGGTGCAGGTTGTTCAATACCTTCCGATACTTGTTTATCGTTGTACCGCTGCCGGTAGGTTGCTTTACGAGCCATGTGGTTATTTTGCCAAAGGTAACAACTATCAGTGCTGATTTATAAGCCGATAGTAACTCTAGCTAATAACCGATTACCAAACTTTACTAAAAAATTGATTGCCGAAAAACCGTTACTTTGCTTCCATGTCAATTGGTCTGCGTTATTTAATTTACCAACGTTTTACAGCATTTTTGTTACTGCTGGTTCTTACCACTAAAGTCTCCTCACAGGCGGCAGGCTGTACCGATACGTTGGCCAATAATTTTAATGCAGCAGCTACATTAAATGATGGTTCCTGTACGTACAATGCCACCAATTATACGCCGCCGGTAAAAGTTAACCGGTTAAATGATACCCTCCGAGAAACAAGCGGACTTCAGTTTGCCAATAATGGATTGTGGACCTTTAATGACAGTGGTGGTGATGCAGTTATTTATAAAATTGATACACTTAGCAATACCATTTTACAACGGGTATACCTGACCGGAGCTGTAAATAAAGATTGGGAAGACATAGCATTTGATGGCACTTATTTTTACATCGGCGATTTTGGTAACAACAATAATGGAGCAAGAACCGATTTAAAAATTTACAAATTCCCAATCGGCAACATTCCTCCGCATGCAGGCAATCCGGTTGTAAACATTGCCGCCAACGAGATTGAAGTGATTGGTTTTTCTTATGCCGATCAGCCACAGCCGCCTGTTGCAACCAGTACTAACAATACAAAATTTGATTGTGAAGCCATGTTGATTGATAACGGGCAAATACATTTGTTTACCAAAGACTGGATAAATTCTACTACTACACATTACATCATCAAGAGCACCAATGCAGGTAATTATATTCTTTATCCAAAAGAAACACTGGCAACAAACTACCTGGTTACGGCTGCTGACAAACCGATGGGGCAGGATTTGATTTTACTGCTTGGTTATCAAAAATCGGGGCTTGCCAATCATTTTATTTATTTGCTGAGTAATTACAGCAATGGCTTGTATTTTAATGGCAATAAAAGAAAAATCAATCTACCCGATGTTACAGTAATGGGGCAGGCAGAAGGAATCAGCTTTAGAAATGACAGCACCGGTTATATCAGCAACGAAAAATTTATTGTCCCCGGATTTAATATTACCATCAATCCCATGCTGAAGGCTTTCAACATAGGTGCCTATGTTTCTACCTTTACAAACAATTTTATTTTTACTGGAAACGGCAATTGGTCTGATGCCGGCAACTGGCAAAACAACCAACCGCCTCCGGCGATACTACCATCCAATGCCGCCATCATCATTGATCCTTTACCCGGTGGCGAATGCATTTTGGATATTGCTTACAGCATTACAAGCGGAAAAAAAATAACCGTACAGGCAGGCAAAAAATTTTTGGTACAGGGTAATCTTATTATCACCCAATAATTGGTTTAGAGGATTAGGGGTTTAGAAGTTTAGGGGGTTAGTTGGTTAAGGGTTTAGATGGTTAGGGGTTTAGGTGATTAGAGGTTTAGGGGTTTAGTGTTTAGATGTTTAGTGGGTTAGATGTTCAGATCGTTTATTGCTTAGATATCCTGCAAAAAATTTACCTGTTGAAGTACGCAGACTTTGTAATGACTGCATTACTTTAACGCTCCATATAAACTGCTGCCTTTATCAAAAAAACGACTGATACTTTTTTCAGTTGCACTGTCCATAACTACCGGCGGTGCATGGTGTGGCTTAATCCTGGCATCTAATATCAGCGGGCCATTGCAGCCCCAGTGTTTATTGATTGTAAAAGAATTGATACCATACATATCATGCGAAGGGTTGCATCTTGTAAAACTCACCCACAAAAAATTGCGGACCGTGGCTGCTATAAATGCTGCATCATCGCCCACCACAATCATTGCAACGCCACTTAAGTTTGCTGACTTCAATTGATCGTTTAGGTCGTCCATCTCCTTGTTTGCGGCCGCATAGTTTGTGAAAGCTTTTGTTTGCAAACTGATGATACCGGGCAGCACCAACCGAGCATTTTCAAATTCTTTTAAATCATTAAATACGGTGGATACCGAAGTAGATAATTCTCTTACCACAGCACCATAAGCAGCTATTACCACCTTACTGCCACTATTGAGTGAAGTCCCGGAATAATCCAGGGTATCAATGGTGGTGTTGGTGTAAAAATGTATATCACGGGCAAGGTTTATCCGCTCCAACATATATTTTAAATAGCCCGGAATATCATGGGTAGAAACACTATTATTATCACTGGCTGTGATGAATAAAAATTTGGCCAAACTTAATTGTCCTGTACCTAAAATATGATTGGCAATCGTCAATATTTCTGCCGGCTGTTTAGTTGGCGTATAAGGCGTATAGCGTTCGCTGCCGATGGCAAACAGCAAAGGATGAACCCCTGCTGCATCAACTGCATGCACTTCTTTAAGTCCGGGTATTTCCTGTTGTAAAGCTTTGCCGGTAATTTTATGAATGAGCCAAAACTGGTATCTTCCTGTGGAGGGCGGCCAACAACAGTAAAAGGCCAGATGGCATT
>JANPNY010000761.1:0-3754 GCA_031427745.1 Chitinophagaceae bacterium
AAATTAACCGTAAAAAATAAATAACATTAAAAATTAAAAAATAAAAATTACCCATAATTTATAATATGTAATTGTTGCTATTAATTTTATTATTAATTTGCCGAAAAAAGACCAACTGGTGCTTTCGTATACTTTAAATTAAGCGACTCTAAAATCAGACATATTAGATGACGCTTACAATTACCAGGACAGAAAAGAAATACAATTACTGAATACGGTAATAGAACTAAATGGCTACAATGTTAAGCGGTACAAACTTAGCAGAATACCAACGATATCCGCCTTTGGAACCTATACAAAAAATGCACAGCGTTTAAAATTTGATTTCTTACAAAAAGGCGACTGGTTCACCAACTCATACGCCGGTGTAAAAATGATAGTGCCCATTTTTGATGGCTTTGCCAGGAGGTCAAAAATTGAAAATGCCAAATTGGAATTAGAAAAATCGAAGAATACTTTAGAGCAAACAAAAGCTTCGATGGATTACGAAGTATTAAACGCCAAAACCAAATTAACAACAGCCATACTTACCATCGACAATCAAAAACAAAATACCGGTTTAGCAGAAGAGGTTTTTGTGGTAACAGAAAAAAAATATCAACAAGGCCTAGGCAGTAACCAGGAAATATACAATGCCCAAACAGAGTTGAAAGTAGCGCAAAATAATTATTACAGTGCATTGTATGATGGCATTGTAGCGAAAGTAGATTACTTAAAAGCCATCGGTAAACTTCCATAATCAAATAAAATTAAAAATATCATTAACCAATCTAACAACACAATAATGACAAAATATACATTAACAGTGCTGGCTACCATGCTTCTTTTATCATCCTGCGGTAGCAGCAAAAAAGAAGGTGATGCAGCTTTGAATGAGAAGAAAGCAGCACTTGAAAAATTAAAGACAGATAAAAATAATCTCGATAGTAAGATTACCAGCCTGGAGAAAGAAATTAGTAAACTGGATACTAGTGCAGCTAATATGCCCAAAGCAAAACTGGTGGCGCTGCAAACGCTGGCCACAACAGAATTTACGCATTACATAGAACTGCAGGGAAGAGTAGATGCTGAAAATGTAAGCTATATCACTCCACGTGGTGGCCCGGGACAGATTAAAGCTATCTACGTAAAGCAAGGTGCTTTGGTTAAGAAAGGTCAATTGTTATTGAAATTAGATGATGCAATTCAGCAGCAAAATTTAGTTGCTGCAAGGCAGGGTTTAGAAAGCATAAAAACACAACTTTCTTATGCCAAAAATATTTACCAGCGCCAGAAAAATCTTTGGGACCAAAACATTGGTACCGAGGTACAGTTGATTACAGCAAAAAATAATGTAGCTACTTTAGAAAATCAATTACTAACCAGCCAGGAAAATATAAAAGTGGTGCAGGAGCAGGTAAAAACTGCATTGGTGTACAGTGATGTAAATGGCGCTGCAGATATGGTAACCGTAAGACAGGGTGAAATATTTGGCTCACCCGGATCGGGCGTAATAAAAATTGTAAATAATTCATTGCTGAAAGTAGTAAGCAATATCCCGGAAAATTATTTGGGTTCCGTGGGTAAAGGAAGCTCCGTAATTGTAGTGTTACCGGATGTAAATAAAACAATCAATACCACTTTGAGCTTTGTTGGAGCCTCTATTGATATTATTAACCGGGGGTTTGTGGTGGAAGCAAAGCTACCAGCCGACCCTGCTTTAAAGCCTAATCAAATAGCAATGATGAAGATTAGAGACTATGATGCAGCCAATGCTATCGCTATTCCATTAAACACTTTACAAAATGATGAAAAAGGAAAATTTGTAATGATAGCCAGCACAGAAAACGGTAAACTGATTGCCCGGAAAAGACCTGTAAATATTGGCTCGTTAAATGGCAATTTGTTAGAAATAAAAACTGGTTTAAAAGCAGGTGATGCATTAATTACAGAAGGGTTTGGCAGTTTGTACGAAGGGCAATTGCTTACAATAAAATAAAGGCCCCCATCCCCTAAAGGGTAGAAAGGCAGAGTTGGCTTTGACAAAAAGACTTTTCGATCTATGTCTGTTATAATGGTTCTCGATATTCAGGGTTAAGTATAATACAAATGATAATAACATAAAAACTAAAGTTCAGATATCATTCCCTAAAAAGGGTTTTATGAATAACAATTCATAGCTAAACATAATTTTCCCAACGCCTGCTTAAAGGCACCGGGGTAACAAAAAACAAACTCCTCAAACCCCCCTTTAGGGGATGGGGGTACTAAATTGTATGAGTGCATTACAAAATTTTACAGACAAGTTTAAAGAATTTAAACCAACCTCCTGGAGTATTACCAACAAAACCTCTATTTACCTGGTGATGTTGTTTATTTCAATTATTGGTATCTATCAATTTGTAACACTGCCTAAAGAACAGTTTCCGGATATAGTGATACCTACCATTTATGTACAAACCATCTATGTAGGTAACTCTCCAAAAGATATGGAGAACCTGGTAACGAGGCCGATTGAGAAGCAGATAAAAGGTATTACCGGTGCAAAAATTAAAAAATTATCCAGCACATCGCAGCAGGATTATTCGGCCATTACGGTTGAGTTTGACACAAAAGTAAAAACAGAAGTGGCCCTGCAAAAAGTAAAGGATGCCATTGATAAAGCAAAGCAGAATCTTCCAACGGATCTTACACAGGTACCTACTGCACTGGAAGTAAACCTGAGTGATCAACCCATCATGAATGTTAACTTAAGTGGTGACTATGACATGGCAAGGTTGAAAAAATTTGCAGACGATCTGAAAGAAAAATTAGAAGACCTGCCACAGATAAACCGCATTGATATTGTAGGAGCCCCGGAAAGAGAGTTCCAGATTAATGTAGACAATTTTCGTATGCAGACTGCCGGTGTAACGTTCGACGACATCACCTATGCAGTACAGCGGGAAAACCTTGATATATCCGGAGGCTTGCTCGATGTGGGTTCTACCAAACGAAACCTGCAGCTAAAGGGACAGTTTAAAACAGCCTACGATATTGAAAAAGTATTGGTTCGCAATACCGGTGGGTTTCCTATTTATTTAAAAGATATCGCCACCATAAAAGACACTACAAAAAATGCAGAAAGCTTTGCCCGCCTCGATGGTAAAAATGTGGTTACCCTTAACATTATTAAACGCAGTGGCGAAAATTTAATTGAAACAAGTGAAGGCGTTAGAAAAACAGTAAAAGAAGCAAAAGGTGTTATCTACCCCAATAATTTAATCACCGTTATTACCGGCGACCAAAGTATCAAAACAAAAACATCTTTTAACGACCTGGTAAACTCAATCATCATCGGATTTATTTTAGTGCTGATTGTGCTCATGTTTTTTATGGGTGTTACCAATGCCTTTTTTGTGGCCCTGTCTGTGCCGCTTAGTATCTTTGTGGCATTTGTATTTTTACCCGGTGCCGATTTAATTGTTGGCACACATGTTACGCTCAACTTTATTGTATTGTTTGCCTTGCTATTTGGGTTAGGTATTATTGTGGATGATGCCATTGTGGTAATAGAAAACACCCACCGGATTTTTACAGATGCCAAAGGAAAAATATCTACCGTCGCCGCTGCTAAAATGGCCGCAGGTGAAGTATTTATCCCGGTGTTAGCAGGCACGCTTACTACATTGGCTCCCTTCTTTCCGCTGCTTTTCTGGCCGGGCATTATTGGCAGGTTCATGGTGTATTTACCGATCATGCTCATATTTACTTTGGCGGCATCTTTACTGGTAGC
>JANPNY010000762.1:0-2427 GCA_031427745.1 Chitinophagaceae bacterium
CAGCAAGGGCGCTTCGTGATTCCAGTTGGTATTTTTATGTAAAAATTTAACGCTCTCGGGGTAGCCTTCCATGGAATCTACCAGGCTTTTTAACAGCGCATATTCATTTTTTTTGCTGTCTAATTTCCGGCTTTCTTCGGCCAGCTGACTCCGCAAAGCTTCGAGCCTGCTTTGGGTTTGAAATATCTGCTCTTTGGTAAACTCATGCTGATCCTGCAGTTGCTGCAGGCTGATCTTTTTTTGATCCAGCTCATCGGCCTTTACCTTACGTTCTACTTCCAACTGCTGCAATTGCAACTGGCGCTGATTTTTTTCATCCTGAATCTGCACAATTGTTCGTTGCAAATTCTGAATAGATGTATCGGCAACCGCTACCTTTTTTTCTGCTTCAAACTGCTGGCGCTGTATGGCCTGGTCGTCTTTTCTGAGTGCATCGATGCCGCTGCGTTTTTCATCAAAAATGGCCCTCTTTTCTTCAACAGTATCTTTTAATTCATCTAACTTCTCAGCAAGAGTCGTTAGTTTTTCTTCGTCTTCTTTTATTTGGTTACTGGTAAATTGAATGCTTTCATCCAGACCCTTTAACTGACCACCCGCTTTCTCTAAAAATTCGCTTAAGGTTTTTTCTCTTTCCTTTAAATATTGCAGTCGCTGGGCTGCCAGGCTTTTTTCGCTTTCCTTATTGCGAACAGTTGCAAGCATATCGTTGAAGGCATGTTGCATTTCCTGCAGGGCTTTTTCTTTTTCTATAAAGCCCAGTTTTTCCTGCTCCAATGCTGCGTCTTCGGTGGCAATGGCGGTTTCCAGCGCAATGCGTTTATCTACTTCAATTTGCTGTTGGTGGTTTAAATCACGGTAGGTAATGTTGAAGCCTTCCAAAGCGGCTTTAGCCAATTCAATGCTAACCTCTTTGTAATCTTTTTTTATCTCAAAATATTTCTCTGCTTTTTTTGCCTGGCTCTCCAGTGCTTTTAACTGGTTGTTGATTTCAAACAACAAATCTTCAATACGGGCAAGATCCTGTTCGGTGGCATCCAGCTTAAGTTTGGCTTCTTTTTTACGTGTCTTGTAGATGGTGATACCGGCAGCCTGTTCCAGCATTTTACGGCGGCTGTTTTCTTTATCCTTAATGATATCATCCACCATGCCCAGTTCAATAATGGCATAACTATCGGTACTAATACCGGTGTCCATAAACAGGTTGTGAATGTCTTTCAAGCGGCAGGCCACATCATTAAGGCGGTATTCGCTTTCCCCGTTCTTGTAATATTTACGGGTAACGGTTACCATATTAAATTCGGTAGGCAACAGGTTTTTGGTATTTTCAAAAGTAAGGCTCACCTCGGCAAGGCCCGATGCAGACCGGCTTTTGGAGCCGTTAAATACCAGGCTCTCCAGGTTTTCACTACGAAGATTGCTTATTTTATGTTCGCCAATTACCCAGCGGATACTGTCGATAATATTACTTTTACCGCAACCATTGGGGCCAATTACGCCGGTAATGCCTTCATCAAACTGCAGTACGGTTTTATCTGCAAAACTTTTAAACCCTTTAATTTCTAAACTCTTTAATCGCACTTTTAATAATTTAGTAAGAGGGCAAACCTACGTGAAAACCGCAATTTTATTTTCGCTGTTGAAACGTTAAAATGCACATTTTTTCACTGGTGTTCAATAGGTTCACCGCCCACATGTATAAATGATTTATTCGGGTGGTAAATATAAAGGAATGGCGTTACAAGTGAAGTTGAACATTTACACAGGGCACAGTGGTTATCCACAGGTTTTTAACATGGACGATTGAAGGATTTAGTAAGATTCTTTGTTTTATAATTAGTAGTGGCGCATTTGTAAATGCAACAGATACTGCAAATATTGGCATTTATGGCTACTTTCGGCGCTCATTAAAGGAATCCATTCATGCAGAGGATATCATTGGCCATACACGGCGGTGCTGGTACAATACTAAAAGAAGATATGACGTCGGAAATGGAACAGGCTTATCTGCAAGGTCTACAAAATGCACTGACAGCAGGTTATGCCTTGCTGGAGCAAGGTGGCTCAGCCACCGATGCCGTTACATTAACCGTGGAAAAATTGGAAAATAATATTTTGTTTAATGCAGGATGTGGTGCTGTATTTACAAAAGACGGCATACATGAGATGGATGCAGCAATCATGAGCGGAAAGGATTTATCGGCGGGTGCAGTTGCAGGCGTAAGTAACATACGCAACCCAATTGCGCTGGCCACTGCAATAATGCTCAATAGCGACCACGTTTTTTTGAGCGGAAAAGGCGCCTATGATTTTGCAATTAAACAGGGAATTGCAACAGCTCCGGATGACTATTTCTTTTCGCAATTCCGCTACGATCAATGGAAGCAAATACGCAGTAGCGATACGTATGAACTAGATCATAGCAAAGAA
>JANPNY010000763.1:0-2265 GCA_031427745.1 Chitinophagaceae bacterium
ATTTTCTTTTTCATATTCTTAGATGTTTAAAATAACGGTCAATAAGTTTTATGGCAGCCTTGGTCTCAATAATCATAACTCGTCCGCCAAAATGAATTGCACCTAATGTCTTTTCATAATGGTCAATAAGCTGAGATTTTGAAAGAAAAGACACATTGCCTTCGTGTCCACGTTGAAAAGAGAGTCTGCATGCAAATGCGACAAGATTGCCAGCAACCCCTGCATACATTTTTGTCTTACCTTTATTGAAAGGTGCATTTTCCACAAGATGCATATAAATGTGGTCAGCTTTTACTTCAATGCAAATTAATCCTTGAATTACATTTGGATTGCCAGAAATCGTCAATTTATAAACTTCTCTTTCAGGTTGTTTGTGTTCAAATTTCCAATCGAAAAGCCAATTGTTTTTCTTAATTACGGGTTTGAGGTCAAGGGAAGAAAATAGCGAAATTTCAGTCTGGAAACTGTCGCCTGTCACGACATTTTCGACAGAGTTTGTAAGCTTGTCAACAAGAAAGTCAAGGCCTGATAATTGCTTTTTTTTCACTAACCAAATTTACAATATAACTAAGTCCTAGTCAAATGTAACTTGAGATTCGTATGCCGTTCGATGGCATGACCACCAACTTATATGTTTTTTTGGCGCAGTACTTTTTAACGAGACCTAAAATTTATTATGATGAGGTTAACTTCTATATTAAATAAGTGAATAAAATCGAAATTGTTATTCCCTTAAAAAATAGTAAATCTTTTTTTGAAACCCACTATCCGTAAATAAAGGAATTGCTACTTTTTCAATTGAATTTTCTGACAATTCAGGGGAAAACGACTCAATTATATTTACTGCGGCCTATTCTTCGAACAGTATAAAAGAGTTTAAAATTCTTATAAAGAAAATAAACCCCCGTATAGAAACAATATAAAGGATTATGCTATTATTGATGTTTCTCTCCCAACAATAACAAGAACCAGGAATCTCACATTTGTAAATGAAATCCAATATATTGTTCATCCATCTTTCTTCAGTTCAAGTGTGTAACCCAAGGGCCGGTGATAGTAGCAGTACAGCTTGTAACAGAAAAGAAAAACTCATTCCTCTCAATAATAAATTATGTAATTGGGAAACATTGACCTAAGTTCCTCCAGATTTTATCGAAGGATAGGGGCAGGGTTTATCTTCCTTGTCCTCTCTTTCATCAACGCAATCGCTTCTTCCGTTGATTGAAACATATTACCATTAATGTTCACCAGGTTATCGGCTAATTTATCATAGCGTTTAGACAACAGGCATTTAAAAATGTGCAGGTAGTGAATGCCATCAAACACGATGGCTTTGTTGGCCGCAAATTCATCTTTACGGTTTAAAAACTCCCCGGGCATTTCTGTATAGTGCATCCCGGGTCGAAGATGATGAATAATATGATACCCATCATTCCAGCATTTTTTATTGTAAATGGTATTTATACAGTTGATGGAACTTGTGTAAAGGTTCTCCGGGTTATCCGCATCTATAAAAGAATGCTGTGCCCAGTTGCCAAGCATCATTACTAATCTTGCAAATAATAAGGGTAAAATAAAAACGATCAAGGTAGCTTTTAGATTTACAAAACACATTGCTATACAAAATGCTATATAAATGTATTCGCCGGCAGTAAGCCGCTGGTATAATTTTTTTCTTTTTCTATTAAATAAATAACGGATGGTATTAATTACTCCTACAAAAATAAATTTTAAAAAGTAGGAAAGAAAATCTTTCAGGCTATCCCTTTGGTAATACATTGTACTACTGGTATCATCGGGTAAATTGTTTTCAATATGATGCATTCCCATATGATGACAGAAATAACCTTCAGGAGCATGACCAAACAAGGGACATATTATCCAGGTGATATAAGCATTCAATGGTTTTTGATAAGGGGATTTAAATATTTTTCTGTGGCATATACAATGAAACATTAATCCAAAGCTGCCTTTAAAATAAAATTGCGACACATAGAAATAGGGAATAGCAACTGCCCACCACCACCATCCGATTAATACGGGAGTAAATAAAAAAATAGATAGTGGCACCACCAGCAAATGAATAGTTGTTAGCAGGTAAATAAAAGGCAAATCTCTTTTGTCATTCATTATTTGCAGCCAGAACTTATCATATAAATTGAACTTTTCCTTCGGTACATACACCGGGTCTGTAAGTGTTGTTGCGAGTGACTTCATAAATGATGTAAAAATATGCAAATTCCGGACTCAAATTAAAGACTGTTG